>NZ_JANUCQ010000002.1:300000-516735 GCF_024807035.1 Methanococcus voltae PS | reverse complement strand
AAAGAACATTAGCGAGGTAGGGTAGCCAGGCCTATCCCGTCGGGCTCATAACCCGAAGATCGGACGTTCAAATCGTCCCCTCGCTACCATTTTTACTAAATAGAAATACAAAGAATAACATAGAAATAAACAATAAAATAAAATAATACGAAATATAATACAAAAGAACATTAGCGAGGTAGGGTAGCCAGGCCTATCCCGTCGGGCTCATAACCCGAAGATCGGACGTTCAAATCGTCCCCTCGCTACCATTTTTATTTTAGGCAACTTAATTTGTACATTTCAATATATTAATATATTATTATATTATTTTAACACCAAAAATATGATTATATCAAAATATTATTTTTAAACTCTTAATATCTATATATTTAAATAAAACAATATAAAAAAGTAAAATAAAAAAAGTGGGAAAAATCCCACTTTTAATATTGGTTGAAAAATTATAGTTTGAATAATTCAAATTATAACATTTCGATTAATGCGTTAGCAGCTTCTGCTGTTGCAGCTCTGTCGCCACCAGCTACTACTAATACATCGTTACCGTTTGCAGCACCAGCTACTACAGCTAATGTTGCAGGTGATTCAACTGTCATTTCTATTTTTCCAGCGTCAGCTAATTCTTTTGTTAAAGCGTTAGCTACAGGACCACCAACTAAGATTAATTTTTTGTTAGCAGCATCTAATGATACTTCTGTATCTAATACAGCTAATGGTGCTTTGAATGCTACAGGAGCTTTAGCGTCAGCCATTACTTCTGATAAGGTAATGTCTGAGTTTAATACTGTAACTTTTTGACCAGCAGCTAATGTTGCTTCTTTGGTTTCATCCATTGAGAAGAACAAGTTTAATTTTGTATCTTCTTTGTCTTCATCATCTAATTCAAGTTCAGCGTATTTTGCAATTTTGATTGCTTTTCCTGATTTGAAGTTATCTTCTTCGTCACCAACATATTGTAAACCAATACCGTATGTATTATCTTTTGTGATTTTATCGTCAGAGAGTGTCATTTTTGAATCTTTGGTGTTATCTGTAGTTGTGTCTTTTTCAATTGTAACAACTTCCCAGTCTGGTATGTATTCTTCACCAAGTTCTAAAGCAATAACATCTTTTGTGATTAAGGTGCTTCCGTAACCATAGTCTTGACCAACGTTTTCCCATGCTTCGTTAACTACAATACCAATGTTTCCTGGTGTGTATATCATTTTCAATGCGCTTGTTGCACTAACTTTATCGAATTTTTCAGCAACTACTTTTCCATCTTTCATTAATTGTAAGCTGATTTTGTATTCGTCACCAGATTTTAAGATAGCTACAACTTTTAATTCGTAACCGTCACCGATGTTGTAGGTGTCGCCTTCTTTTAAAACTCCATCGAATACTTCTTTACCTAAGTATACAATGTCGTCATCTGTATCTAATTTAACTAAAGCGTATTCTTCACCTAAGAATGGTAATCTGTTACCTTCTTTTAAAACTTGTGTAGCTCTTTGGAAGTCTTCGTTATCGTCATCGTATGCAATTGAAGCATATAATACACCATCTTCATCAACGGTTAATGATTTACCGTCATCGTTTGAAGCAACTGTAGCCATTAACATCTCTACTGCGTCACCATCTTGGTCGTAGTAGTCTTTGGTTGCTACGTCTGCAGCTTTATTTTTATCAGCGTACCAGTCTGATGGGTCAATGTCTTTAACAACTGATAATGTGCTTAAGTCTCCTAATGAAACAGCAGCAGCTAATTTTGCCTGGTCGTATAATACGTTATCAGCAATGTTTGCAAATCCTGTTGTTGCGTTTATTAAAGCATCTGAATAATCACTATCAGCAGCAGCAACTACAAATGCTTCTTTACCTGCATCTAATTCCGTAAAGTCGTTTGTACCGTTTGTCAATAAGCTTTTTAAGTTAGCATCGTCTGATTCTGCTGATGCTTTAACTGTTAATTTTGCTGAACCTGAAGCAGCTTCTCCTTCTTTGAACATCATTGAGCCAACTTTTGCAGCTACGTTTGCAGCTGAAACAACGTCAGCAGCAGCAGCTGTTGAACCTACTACGATATCTGCGGTTGGTTCACCGTTGTCTATTACTTTAAATCCTTCTACGTCACCGATTTTTTCTACAGCGAAAACGCCTGTAGCTAATGCTGAAGCTACCATAGCGCTACCTGCAGCAATTGCACCGATTTTTTTTAAGCTCATTGCCATTGTAATGCACCTTTTGTTTTTATTTTTGTATTATTTTTTAGGTTTTGTATTTCCGGTAGTAATCAATAAGTTGTTAAACTTTTAAATTGTAATTAGTATTTAATTTAAAATTACTACCATAATACTAAATTTTTAGTATTTTTCTATATTTATAGTTATTTGTTGGTAACATACTCGAAAGTATATCTTCTTAAACGAGTAGTCAATACTCGTATAAATAATATATGATATTATTTTTATTACTTTCGAAATTGTTCTACCACTTTACAAACATATGGTATAAATATAGTCACAAATTGATAATTAATTTGATAAATTTATTAATAATTATAAATATAATCTATGTCATCGATAATGACTATTTTTGAAACTTTATACTTTTTGAAAGTAATTTAATAACTTACTTACAATTTTATAAGTTACAAGTTCACAAGTCACCACGTCTTCTGACAAATAGTACTATGCCTATCTTGATATATATACCTTACCATTTAATACGGTCTCTGAAACCGTTTCACGACGTATAAAACCCAAAAAAAACTAATTTTTAAAAAAGAGCGATAAAAAAAAGATTAGAACTATTAAAAAAAGGTTGCAAATTTTTGCAACTTTTTTAAACGATTTTAAAGATACATTGATTTATCCAAATATTTATAAAATTTTATAAAAATTTATAATATTCAATAATTAATTAAAGTTATTTTTAATAATTTTAATAATTAGTTTAATAACTTTTTAACATTTTCATAAATTTTTTACATAAATTGGTCGAGTTTAAACTGCTTACCTGAATTTTTCAATTCATCTTCCGAAATTCCCAAAGACTCCATAATCCTAATAACGGGTGGTAAAACCTGATTGTCAATGTAGTAATTAATATCATAATCGCCAGCATACTCTAATAGTTCAGCTCTTTCACTAATTGAACGGCTACCTTTGACAATTATATAACTTATAACATCCCCTACTCGGACTGAATCACCACGCTGCTTTATTTTTTTAGCTACTTCAATATGTGGTGCAGTTGACTTATATTCCTCAATATTTTTAGTTAATTGAGTATGTATAAGCAAATCATTTTTATCAATATTTCCTTTTTTCAAATTATCAATCGTATTTTTAATAATTTTTTTAGCTAAATTAACGTCACCATCTTCCAATAGTGCTCTAATAACGGCTTGTTGAGTATCTTTAGCAATGTTTGACCAATCTCGTCTTACAACTTCCAAACCTTTTACTACAATATGCCCGTCATCTTCGATTAACGCATATTTCTTTTTTGTAACGAATAACCCTCTTTTAAAATGTCCTTCAAATTCTAATTCCATACCTTCTGGTAATTCTTCATTAATTCCTTTTAAGAACTTTTTAGTTAATATTATCAATTCTTCTTTTGATAATTTAGGTAAATTAGATAATTTATCAGATTTATCATTTTCTTCTTTTTTACCTTTTTGAAGTTTATCATAATCCCATTTTGCATAAAAACCATCGGTATCTGCATAAATTACCTTAAATCCAAATTCTTCTGCTTTTTCAATGGTTTCTTGAATATATTTTCTACCAAGTCCTGTAACCATTTCCGCACATTTATCCGAGTACCAGCGAGCCATCGGGAATGCTAAATAACCATAATGGCTATTTGCAAGCACTTTAATGGATTTTTGCTCATGTTCTAATCTACTATATTCTTCATCAAACTCATTTTTTTGAATTTTATCTTTTAATAGCATTTTAATATGTTTTCTTCGACTTAATAATTCATTAAGGGTTTTAGGAATTATCCCAAGCTCCATATTTTCTCGTTCTTTTTCCTCGTAAATGACCGTTTCAGGGCTTATATTATGGCTTATCAATATTGAAGGATATAGACTCATAAAGTCAAGTGAAACGATATCTTCTTGAATACCTTTTAGTGGTTCTCTAACATAACCACCTTCGTAAGAGAATTTGGCACGTTCTCTGTAACTTGAACTTGAAGGACGGTTTGGAGAAATCATATTTTGTTCAAAAGACCGTTTAAGTAATAAAAATTCCACCATTTGGCTACTATTCATTCTACTAGTATCATACAAGGGCTGATTAACTATTCTAGAGAACATTATTTCAAGTGGTAAGAAGTAATTCCCCATTTTATAGGTATATAGTGCATCTTCATAGGCATATCTCAGCAATGTAGTATCTTCGGTTTCCCACATTTTTGGAATATCGCCATAATCGACAGCTTCTTTGTTTATTTTAAATAATTCCTGTACTACATTCTCTAATTTATATTTGGTAAGATTTAATAATTTTCTAGCTATTGGGTAGAGGTCAATGTGGATAATTCCTGGAATTTTACTCTTTCTATTGATTCCCCCTTTTGAAATTTTTATGATTTGAGGTTGTTGAGAATTCGAAGCATTGTCAAAATCTAATTCAATTTCATAAATGTTTGCTCTTTTCTTTAAATATGGGAAATCAAAATTATCTCCATTATACGTATATATTACGTCATATTGTTTCAAAATTTCAATTGTTTTTTGAATCAATTCTTTTTCATCTTTTACGTAATCCACACATCCATTATATTCCGAATTTTCAAATTTTTTATAGGTAATTACTTTTTGGTAGTCTTTAGAGAATAAATTAACCATTATAATAGGGTCTTTCTTTGCATTTGGTTCTTTTTTACAATATAGTTCCATATCAAAGGCGATACAATTTAATTCTGGAATACTGTTGTCTATCTTATTATCTTCGGAATATTTTGCCGATGGTACAATATCTTGGTCAATCATATATCTCCTTAAAAAAGGAATGTCAAATTCATAGGACTTTCCAAATTCTTTAAAGTATTCTCTTATTATTTTCACGTGATTAGGATATTTTACATAGACTTTACATATTTTTCGTTCTTTTTTATTTTTAAAATCACTTACTTCTGAAATATCCTTTCCATTCAAAATATAATCAGAATAAACAATTTTTTCAATAATTTCTATGTTTGTTATTAAATCCTGAACTTTTAAGGATGTATTATTTTCAAATTCAGGTTCTAATTTTTTTAAATCAATTTCTTGATTTAGGCCATCTAAATAATCGTAAATTTCTTTTGGTTCTGATGTATCTACATAGAAATAAGGTTTAAACTCACATTCTTTTTGTAAATTTATTTCGGGTTTTTTTAGTCCACAATTTTTGTAATACATATCAATACAAAGGTCTTTGGAATTATAATCTAAATCCATAAGTATTTTTTTAGATAATGTTTCTATTTCTTTTTCCATAAATTCACCAATAAATAAGATAATAAACAATAATAAACAATATACGCTGTAATAATGTGATAAACACAGCACGTATGTTAATTTGACAAGTCACAATTACAATAAATTTGCTACTTTTAACAATATTAATTATTAATAGTAGGAATTCATATTTTAGTATCAAAAATTAAAATTAAAATTAAAATCATAATTAACATAATAAAATCATATTATAATTATGCTTACAATCCTAATACAAATATACTAATTTATAATATCATGATAAATTATATTATTCTTACTTCTTTATTAATTGCTTATGTTCAATTTTGAACAAGATAACAATTAGTATTTGTATATATTATTACGCTCTAGTTTAGCACATATTTAGCACATATATTGTCAATAAACTAAATAACTAAATCATTAATTTCTAAATGTTTATTTTGGTGATTCTATGGAAAAAAATAGCACGTATAACAAACTTAAAAGCCAAAAAATAGAAGAATTATACGCTAATGGTTTACCTTCAAAGATAAGTGGGAAAGCACACATTTTTGGAGACGATGTCGATACCGACGCAATTATACCAGGCGCTTATTTAAGAACAACAGACCTCTACGAGTTGGCATTGCATTGCATGGCAGGTATTGATGAGGATTTTCCAAATAAAACCGCTAACGGTGATGTAATTATCGCAGGCGACAATTTTGGTTGCGGAAGTTCAAGAGAGCAAGCCCCTGTTGCAATAAAGTACTGTGGTATCCAAGCAATAATCGCAGAGAGTTTTGCAAGAATTTTCTATAGAAATTGTATAAATTTGGGAATAATTCCAATAGAATGCAAAGGAATTAAAAAAATCATGGACACTATAACTAATTTAAAAAAATCTAAAAACGAAAACGAAAGCCAAAAAGAAAATTCAAAAATGGATATATCAGTGGAAGTAGATTTTGAGAATAAAAAAATATATATAAATAATAAAGATATTGAAGAATATCCTATAAAAAACGAAGACTTTACGAAAGTAACTTGTATCTTTCCAAAAGGTAAAACAATGGATATATTGAGCAAAGGTGGACTTGTAGGTTACGCTAAATCTCAATAAATTAAAATAAATATCAAATTAAGTATTATTCTTTTATTAGTTTAATATAATTGAATATAATTTGATTTTAATACTTATCAAAGATTTTATGATTATAATTATAAACATAATCATAATTACAATGTAACTTAAAATGAACTATTATTTCATTATTATCATTATTATCATTATTATCATTATTATGGTGATTATATGTCAAGACTAGCGATATTAGATTATGATAGATGTCAACCAAGACGTTGTTCTATGGAATGTATGAAATACTGTCCAGGCGTTAGAATGGAAGAAGAAACTATCGTTATAGATGACGATACGGGAAAACCGGTAATTTCTGAACAATTGTGTAGCGGTTGTGGTATATGTACAAAGAGATGCCCATTTGGTTCGATTAAAATAATTGGTTTACCTGAAGAACTCTCAGACGATAAGATTATACACTCGTACGGTCAAAATAGATTTAGATTATACGGTTTAATCTCTCCAAGAAATGGTGTAACAGGTATTTTAGGACCTAACGGGGTAGGTAAATCTACCATCATAAAAATATTAAACGGCGAGATTGTACCTAATTTAAATGATTTGGAGAATCCTGCAAGCCTCGAAGATGTAGTTAAACATTTTTCGGGCACCGAATTGCAAAATTACTTCGAAAAACTCAAGGAAAAAAATATAAAACCAATTCACAAGCCACAATACGTCGATATATTGCCTAAAGTAGTTAAAGGTAAAGTAGGCGATATGTTAAGAAAAGTTGACGAAAAAGGTAAATTTGATGAATTAACCAAAGAATTAGAACTTACCAATTTGTTAAACAGAGAATTTACTCAATTAAGTGGTGGGGAGCTTCAAAGAGTGGCTATTGCTGCAGCTTGCTTAAGAGATGGTAGTATATACTATTTCGATGAACCTACATCTTGGTTAGATGTTAAGCAACGTTTTAGCGCTGCAAAAGTTATAAGGAAAGTTAGCGAAGACAAGAAAGTAGTAGCTGTTGAGCACGATTTAATCGTTTTGGATTACTTATCAGATAACATACACATTATGTATGGTGTACCGTCAGCTTACGGGGTTGTTACACACCCAAGAGGTACAAGAGTAGGTATTAACGCTTACCTAGATGGATTCTTAAAAGAAGAAAACATACGATTTAGGAAAAATTCCATTATCTTCGAAAAAAGACCACCTGCAGATAACTCAAACAGACCTATGCTCTTAGATTACACAGATATTGGTGTAAACTTAGGTGATTTCAAATTAAATGTTGAAGGTGGCGAAATATACCAAGGGGAAGTTGTAGGTATCTTAGGACCTAATGGTATTGGTAAAACAACTTTTGTAAAGGCATTAGCGGGAGTTATGAAACCAAACAGTGGTGAAATAAATGGCGATATTAAAGTAGCTTACAAACCACAGTATATATTAACAGACTTTGAAGGAACCGTAGAAGATTTATTAATGGGAATAACTGCGATACACACTTCATTCTATAAATCAGAGATTATAAAACCTTTAGCTCTTGAAAATTTAATGGAATCAAATGTAAAAGACCTTTCCGGTGGGGAGCTTCAAAGAGTTTCAATTGCAGCTTGTTTAAGTCACGACGCAGATTTATATCTTATTGACGAACCTTCAGCTTTCTTGGATGTAGAGCAAAGATTAAACGCTTCAAGAGTTATAAGACGTATGGCTGATGAAAAAGACGCGGCAATGTTTGTTGTTGACCACGATATATTATTCCAGGATTACATATCCGATAGATTTATCGTATTCGACGGTGAAGCTGGAATGAATGGTCAGGGTAGTGCGCCATTGAAAAAGAGAGACGGCGCAAACAAGTTTTTAAAACAAATGGGTATTACATTTAGAAGAGACCCTGAAACAGGCAGACCAAGAGTTAACAAAGAAGGAAGCCAAAGAGACATATATCAAAAAGAAATTGGAGAATATTATTACGTAGATGAATAATATTCCTAATTACATTAATTATTATTTTATTTTACATTTTTCTTTATTTTTAATTTTTATCGAATTTACCAAGTTTTTCGCCTTTCATTCCAATAATATGGCAATTAAATTTTATTTTATCCCATCTATATTCTAATCTTTCAACTACTCTTTTGCAAATTTCAGTATACACTGTTTCGAGAATTCCTATTTCTTTTAAATATCCATTTATTTCTTCAGTAGTATTTGCATATAAGATTTTACGAATAAGGGATTTATCTTCTATATATTGAGCAGAATAGGCCGTTAAAATTTCGTTTCTAGCATCAGAAACCTTAGAATGTGTATTGTAGATACCACCGGCTAATTTAACGATTTTACCCGAGTGACCATATATGGTTATTTCTTCAATACCTTTTTCAAGTGCCTTATCTAACATAAAATCCCAAAAATTAGACACTTCTATCACTTTATCTTCATCAAAGCCATTTTTGAAGTATTTATCGTAAATGTTAACGTCTGTATCCTTTTTCGCGTATTTGGTTCCGATATTACCTGCAACAAATATTACGCGCTTGTAATTTTTAGACAATGCAACATCGATTTGAGGAACAAGTGAATTTTTGTACGCATCGTTTGACATCGGTCTTACTATCCCGGTAGTTCCAAGAATTGATATGCCATCTATAATACCTAATTTTGGATTTAATGTTTTTTTAGCTAATTCTAGTCCATTAGGTACAGAAACAGTTACTTTAACTTTTTCAACGGGTTTTTGGCTTTTTTCATCTTTGTTTAATAATTTTAGGCAATTTTCTATTATCATTTCCCTAGGTTTTGGGTTTATTGCATAATCTCCAACCTGAATTTGTAATCCTTCTTTTGTTACAAACCCTACGCCCTTACCGCCAGTTATAATTATAAATTCGTTTTCATATTCTTTAATAGTGGAAACATCGTCCTTTTTTAAATTATCAAACTTATCAAACTTATCTGAATCATCATTTTTTAAAAGTTTTACATCTATTTCTATAAATTCTCCATTTGTAACATCGATATCTTCACCGGAAAATTTTTTTACAACGACCTTAACAGAATTAGCATTTTTTGAGTCAATTATAATTTTTTCAATTGGGATTATTAAAATTTCCCCATTGGGATTTTCAATTTCAACAAAATCTAAAATTTCCCCATTTTTTAGATAGTAAAGTCCAGAATAGGCGCCGGCACAAGCACAAGAACCAGTAGTATATCCGAGACTTTTTTCAGCCCTAAAGTCATATTTCATACGTACACCAAATAATTATAATTTTTATTATTTTTTATTATTTTTATCTTTTCAATTATTTTTAATATTATCTAGGACTTATAAAAAAGTAATGAATTGATTTGAATCTAAAATATATTAAAAATAATAATAATTATAATTATAATTATAATACTAAAAAAGTAATATTTAATTAAATCAACAAACAAGCACCTACACAGCAGGTAATTTGTGGTTCCTCTGATACATGCAATTTTTTGCCTATTTTAGTTTCAAATACTTCTCTAAGGACGGGATTTTTAGCAACCCCCCCACTAAATGCAATTTCATTTATTTTTAATCTATGAACCATGGGGATAGTTCTATTTGCAATACTTTCGTAAACTCCCATTAATATGTCTTCTTTAGGTGTTTTTTTAGATAATAACGATATTATCTCTGTTTCTGCAAAAACTGCACACATAGAAGATATTTTAGCCACATGCTCTGATTTGTATTTGTATAAGTCTTCGCTTTTATCAATTTTTAGTATGTCAAGTGATTTTTCTAGGAATTTTCCTGTTCCTGCAGCACATTTATCCGATAATATGAAATCAACTACTTTTCCATCTTTTCCTAATTTAATAACTTTACTATCCTGCCCACCTATATCAATAAGCCCATCTACGTTTGGGAAAAAATAATTAGCCCCTTTTCCAAGTGCAATTACTTCGGGTACTACTTTATCTACGCAGGATAATTTATGGCGCCCATAACCTGTAGCAACTATATTATCAACTGAATAATTTTTCTCATATTTTTTAACATAGTCCATAATCATTTCTTCTTCAATTATTACACCAATGTTATCGATACTATAATCAATAATTTTATTGTTATTTTCATCCATTAAAACAGTTTTAGTGGTTGTAGAACCAATATCAATTCCTAAAATCATAATCGCACCTAGTTTTATAAATACATACTAAAACATCATACTAGTGTATTTATTATCCTTATTAGATATTATAATATCTATTTTATAATATACAATAATTATACTATAAAATAACATCGATGTAATTTTGAAAAATATGATATATGCACAATTACGAAAATATGTTAAAAACTTAAAAAATCTTTAAAATCTATATGCATCTTAAATTGTTTTTAAAAAAATAAAAAAAGGGATAATTGGTATTAGCTTAATTAAATTAATAGTAAATATATCCTATTATATTATTAGTATGAAGTTATTTAACTTATTTAGTAAGCAATAATTTATAAATTATCAACTATCTTATTCTGGTTTTTCCATTAATTTTGATTTGTTTAAGATAGCACCAGCACCTGCGTGTGGTTTTCTGCTTACTGCATCTGTTGCTTTTTCTAATTCTCTAGCTTCGTCTACTAATTTAGCAGCGCATCTGATGGTTTCGTGTGCTGAAGCAACGATAGGGATGTATTTGTCCATTTCTTTGGTCATAAAGCATCCTTTTACGTCAATGTCAGCTACTTTTTCAGCCATTACGAAAGCAGCCATAGCTTTTGCTTTTGCGTATGGGTTTGAGAATTCAGCAGCAGCAACAGCTTTTGCATCTGTAACAATGATTTTTGGAAGTTCGATTTCTTTTCCTTCTTCAACTGCGTAAATCATAGCATCAACAGCGTTCTGAACTACTCTAGCAGCACCAGTTCCAGCTAATACTCTAACAACATCAGCGTTAAACATTGACATTTCAACAGGGTCTAAAAACTGTCTTCTTGCACCAATCATTGGGTCACATTTAATTAAAATGTATCCTAATCCTTGTTCTGCCATAGCGTCTTTGTCTTTAATACCTGGTGCATCACCAATGATTACAGCAGGGATGTCAGCAGCGCTTAATAATTCTCTTGCAACTTTTGGCCCAGGAGCAGCTGGGTTTGGTCCGATGTATAAAACAAAGTCTGGTTTTATATCTTCAATCATTTTTTTAGTAACTTCTTCAACTTGTTCAGGGCCCATTTTAGCCCCACTACCTATAACTCTCACGTCTATGTCGTTTCTGTCAGCTCTTTCATCGAGGCTAAGGTCGATTAAAGGGGACATTCCTATGTTACCACATTTTATGATACCTACTTTTACTACCATAATATCACCAGTTTGTTATTATGTTATTTAATATATTACCAATTTATTATATACTACCGTATTATCTTTAATGGTATTTTATATATATGAATTCCTATTTTAAAACCTTATTACGTATATTAATTATTCTAATATAGCATGTGTTAAAAATATCTTTTTAAACTAAGTTAAACTAAGTTAAACTGCAATAAATTTATTAAAATAGATTATGGCTCAAAAAATAAATAAAATAAGTTTTTAAAAGGTATTTAAGGACATAATATCATTTTTTAAATATTATTTAATCCTGTAAGTTTCTTTTTTTGATTTTTTTAGATTTTCATCTATATAGTAATATTCCATAATTTTTGAGACGTCAGGTTTATATATAATCACTGTTCCTTTTAATTTTTCCAAATCGTCGGCAGTATCTACATTATCATAACTATATTTTGCATTATTGGTGATAAATACCGCGGGATTTTGGAAGATGGCAGGTAAATTCCCAACAGCATTCCAATTTAAAATACCTTTATTGTTAGGATATGAGGGATTTGAAATACCTAGCATATTGTCATAAGGTGGTTTAGATAAGTTTTCAAGATGATTTTCCAATATCCTACTCCAAGAGTTGTTTGAGCCTGCATTATTCTTTGAATAAATAAGTTCAGAACCACTTAAAATACCGCTTTTGTTTATTTCATCAATTAAAGCATCTTTATTTGATTCCAGTGTTTTCTGTATTTCTGTAAGGTTTGTATTATTCAAGGCATCCTCTAATGTAATATTGGGTTTTGGAATATATGATTTAGGGTCAAAATCTAGCTCATCTAGAGGTTTAGCATAAGCGTCCCCTACATTTTTAATTCCATTTATATATCCAATCCCCACTATCGCAGATACTGCAAGTACTAATGCTATAAATATACCCAATTCTAGTGAAACTTGTCCTTTTTTTCTATTTTTTAATTTTAACATAAATATACCTTTTAAATTTGAATTATACTGATATAAAAGTGTATTAATTAAATAAGTAACTATACGATTGGTAAATATTTGGTAAGTAAACAAGTAATTAAATAGTTATATAAAGTTGCGTAATTTCTAACAATAATATTTGCCATTATATTTTTATTAGTTTTCTTTAAATATATATTTTTTTATAAATATTAATATACTATAAAAGTGATATTTATATTATTAATTAGTTTTAATATGTCATTTGATAAAAAATAAAAATTTGAGAGGGGTTTAATATGGCAGACGCTGAAAACCTTATAAATGCACTAGCTGACAAAGAGCTTGTAATTAGAATAGATTTAAAACAAGATATTAGATTAATTAAATTTAAAATAGGCTCTATGGATATAAATGGTGAGTTAGGAATTAGCTTTAAGTCACTTTCAAAAAATGCTGACATAGACGCTGAACCAGCAATAATAGCTGAAGAATATGTTACAGTTCCAGAAGATGACGAAAAGGAGCTTATTGAAGAGCCAATTAAAGAAGTATTTGAATAATTACTTAAAAATAATAAAATAACACTAAAATAACAATAAAATAGTAATAAAATAATAATAAATTAAAATAAAAATTATAAAATTTACAAATAAACTAATATTTTTCTATTTTTAATCTTTAGGTGTTAATTTAGCTTTTTTAACATAATATGTGCCACTAATACCGTCCCATTCAATTTCAGATTCAATTACTTCGATTTTTTCTTTAAAGAAGGGTGCATCAAAAACGAAAGTTTCAGCTTCTCCACCTTCGAAGGCTTTATTTATTTGATATTTGCTCATAATTTTAAGTAATTGTTCGATATTGCTAGCATCTATCTTTTTACCGAGCCATTCTTTACCAAGTCCATAGGCATAAACGCCAACTATTCTAACGTCAAACAATTTGGCAGTATCTCGTAATATAGTTTCTTGTTCAATATGCCAAAGTGGTGCTATTGATTCAATACCAAGTTCCTTACAAATTCTGTCAACACGTTCTTTTTGGTATTCACTGGCAAGTGCACCGCAAACTACTCCATCGATATCTAAGTTAGATAAGGCTTCTTTTAAATCTTCAACTTCTTTTTCTTTTTCGCCTTCTGTAAATACTTCTACAAGCGGAATACCTGTAGTTTCAGAAACTAGGCTAGTTAATTCCACATTTGGAATGTGAAACATATAACTTTCCTTATTTTTTGATTTTACATTTACTAAATATTTAACGTCATGACCATTTTGTAGTGCCCAATATAACGCATAGGTTGAGTCCTTTCCACCGGAATAAAGAGATGCAAGTTTCATAAGTTTCAATTCCATTATTTTTTATATAAAATATATTTTATGTTTTATTTTATTTTTAAAGTAAAAATATGCTTTATTCATTCATATAAATACATTATATAAAAATTTAATCACAAAATATCTATTTTTAAATAATATTATATAATCTCAAATAAAGTTACGTAACTTTAAATAATTCATTAGACGTCATAATATAATTGTTATTTATTTAGCTTATTAATTTATCTAATAGATATGTTTATAAAATATAAATATTAATATAGTTATTAATTTAATGAATAACTATCCTAATCTTAAATAAAATATTACCTAAAAATACTTCAAATATTCCAAAACTAACATTCTCATAAAATACTAATGTATCAATATATTAAAATCAAATATTACGAATATTAAACTAACTTTGGTGACAAAATGAATGAATTAAAATCAGTTGCAAAGTTAAATGAAGCTTTTGCAAACAGAAAAGATGAATTATACGCAGAAAAAGACGCCGGTAAAAAAGTATTCGGTTTATTCTGTACTTTTGTACCTACGGAATTAATACACGCATCAGGTAGCGTACCAGTTGGTTTATGTGGGGGTAAAGACTCAACAATCCCATCAGCTGAAGAAGATTTACCAAGAAACTTATGTCCATTAATCAAATCATCATACGGCTTTAAAAAAGATAAAGCTTGCCCTTACTTTGAAGCAGCAGACATCGTTGTAGGTGAAACAACTTGCGATGGTAAAAAGAAAATGTTCGAAAAAATGGAAGAAATGGCAAGAATGCACGTTATGCACTTACCTCATTTCAGAGATGAAGCTTCTAGAAAATTATGGGTCGATGAAGTTATTAAATTTAAGGAATTAATTGAAGAATTCACCGGTAACGAAATTACAGACGAAAAATTAGCTGAAGCTATTGCTTTAGAAAACAAAGAAAGAGAATTATTCTACAAAATTTACGAATTAAGAGCAAACGACCCAACCCCTATATCAGGTAAAGATGCTTTATCATTCTTCCAAAAATCATTCTTATTAAGCATACAGGACAGAATAGAAATTTTAACAGAATTGGTAGCGGAATTAGAAGAAAGAGTATCAAAAGGCGAAGGATATACAGGAAAAAGAATCTTAATCGCAGGTTGTCCAATGACCGCAGGAAATACCAAAATTGTAGACCTTGTTGAAGAAGTTGGCGGTATCGTTGTAGGGGAAGAAACCTGTACGGGTACAAGAAAATTCGAAAACTACGTTGAAGGTAACACAATTGAAGACGTAGCAAACAGATACTTCAAAATAAACTGTGCTGTAGCTTACAAAAATGATAAAAGAATAGATAGAATTAAAGAATTAGTAAAAGAACAAAAAGTAGATGGTGTAGTGTACTATACATTACAATTCTGCCACGACTTTAACATTGAAGGCGTTTTGGTTGAAGATGCACTTAAGGAAGCAGGAATTCCTATCATAAGGGTAGAAACAGACTACTCCGAAAGCGACAAAGAACAAATAAAAACAAGATTAGAAGCATTCGTTGAAATGATTTAATTCTAATCTAAATTAATTTATTTTTAATTTATCAATATTTTATTTTTATAATTTATAATTTATTTTTCTATTACCCTATTATTTCCAAACAATTTCATTACTGTCTTTTTTATATTTTTTATTCGAATTTTTTTTATATTTTTTATTTGTACCGCCTTTATTAATTCTTTTTTTAACCATCTTCCTAACTAGTTCACTTCCGCAAACTTCACATGTTTCACTTCCGCAATTTACATTATAAAGCTTTTTACAGCCTTTGCACATCTTACGCCAAATAAATTCCTTTTTAATTCCTTCCATACTGATGTTTTTAATTTTTGTTTCAAATTTTTTTGCAACATTTTGAATACCGTAGTCATCGGTGTAAAGTACGCCAGAAAGCTGAATTGCAAGGGCTAAAATTTCCATATCATTGTCTGAAACAGCATCACCTGTTTTTAAAGCTGTTTCTCTAACAATGTTTAGTATTTCGGTACTGGGTTCCATTACTTTAACACGGTTAGACTCTAAAGCCAAAAAAACAACATCTTCTTTTGTTTTTACTTCTTCAACAATGTTATTTGTAGCAAAATGCTCTCCGTCCTCTAACATTGGATTATACCCGTGTATAAAAGCTGAAGCATCAAGAATTTTTAAATTTTCATTAAAATTTTGTTTGTAATTTTCAATAATTTTATATAATTCTGAAGAATAATTTTCCATAATATCACACATAACATGTTATCTACACTATTCCTAAAATGTATTGTTTTTAATATATATTTTTCAATATATTTTAATATTAAATAATACTATATCTAATTTAAAACTTAGCGTATATAGTTATGTAATAATTTAAACAAGAAATCCATCAAGAATTTGAATTACTTAAGGGTTAATTATGGCAAAAGATAATAAAAAAAGGAAAAATAACAAACACGACGAAAATTTATCTACGGAAGCACCTCATATTTTAGATTTTTCAAATTATAAAATGATTACAAGTATTGAAGATAAAGCTGAAAATAAAAAATTTGAAATGTTAAAAATTGGCATAAATAAATATTATGAAGTAGAAATCCCAAAAAATGTTAAAAAATACGGTAATATAACAATACCTAATAATAGCGAAGACAAAGATGAAAAAGATGAAAAAGATGAAAGTTTCAATAAAAAGATAATTTTGGATGACTTTAAAGATGAAATGAGTAAATATGCTTTAAAGAATATAAATAATATTAAAAGTGATATATTAACTAATATATCTATGAATTTAGCATCAAATCTCAAAAATAAAGTTACAGGACGTAAAACAATATATGTAACTGAAAATATCCCCTTAATGGGACATACGGCTTTTGGAGTAATCGATAGGGGCACAAATATTATTCAAGTTAGGGGACATAGCGGTTGCAATATACGATGTCCATTCTGTTCTGTAGATGAAGGAACACCGTCCAAATCAAGAATAAACGATTATTATGTAGATATAGACCATTTAATAAATACTTTTGAACGTGTTGTAGGATATAAGGGAAATAATAAACTTGAAGCACACTTGGATGGTCAAGGTGAACCTATGTTATATCATCCGTTACCCGAGTTAGTAGAACGATTGAACGACGTTGTTAGTAAAGGAAGTGGAATTGTTTCAATTCAATCAAATGGGGTTAATTTATCTTACAAGTTAATTGATGAGTTAGAAGAAGCAGGTTTGCATAGAATAAATTTGTCAATAAACGCAATGGATGAAAAATTTTCAAAAGGTCTTTCGGGTAAAAAAACTTACAACATCGAAAAAATAAAAGAAATGGCAGAATACGTAAAGAATTCAAAAATTCACCTTTTAATAGCCCCTTTACTACTTCCTGGTTATAACGATGAAGAATTTAGAAAAGTAATCGATTATGCGGTTGATTTACAGAATAGGATTCCTCAAAATACAATAAACCCAATTACAAATAAGTTAAATCCAATTTTGGGCGTACAATTATGCTTAACATATCAATTTGGTAGAAAAGTACCAAATATGAAAATTTGGGACTTTAAGAAATTTTATGAATTACTAAATACCCTTGAAAATGAATATACGAAACAAGGATTTGACGTTCATTTAAAAACTCCTTTAAAATACTATGGTTCTAGACCTATGAGGCGGATACCGTGCCCATTTTCACTAAATGAGACTGTTGAAAATGTAAAAGTGGTGGCTGAAGGACGTATATTTGGAGAAGTTATCGGAATTGCTCGAGATAGGGTAATTCAGATAATAAACTGTAAAAATACGGAGAAATTACTTGGAAATACTGTAAATGTGAAAATTCACAGAGTAAAAGATAACGTAATTGTTGCTACGCTATGCTAATATTTAATTTTAACATGATAATATAACGTTATAACATAACTTTTTTTATTATTCTAATTTTATTTTTATTTTATTCGTTTTTCTTTCTTAATTTCCCAAAAATACACATAATAATATATACAAAAACATAATTTATTATGTATTAAGTTTACCAAAATTAAAATTATATTTTAACATATATATGTCTCATTTACATATACAAAGGTGTAAAAATGGTTGATACGAACGATTTGAAGTTTATTGAAGAGCAATTGGGCAGAAAGCCAAATGATGTAGAAATAGCAATGTTTGAAAACTTATGGAGTGAACATTGTGCATACAGAAGCTCTAAAAACCTTTTAAAAATGTTTGGAAGAACTGTAAAGGAAAACCCAAATATGATTGTAGGTCCTGGAGATGATGCAGCAATTATAAGACTAGATAAAGACATATGCGTAGCTATGGCAATGGAAAGCCACAACCACCCGTCATATATCGACCCATACAACGGCTCAGCAACAGGAGTTGGGGGAATTATAAGAGATATCATCTCAATGAATTCAAAGCCAATAGCTTTATTAGATGCACTTAGATTTGGTGACATCAAAGGAAATGAAAAAGATAAGGTAAAATGGCTCGTAGATGGAGTTATGAGCGGTATTGGTGACTATGGTAACAGAATCGGTGTCCCAACAGTTGGTGGAGAATGCGAATTCGATTCATCATATGACTACAATAACCTTGTAAATGTTGTGGCTATTGGTTTAGTCCACGAAGATGAAATTATTGAAGGTAAGGCAAAAGAAGAAGGCTTATCTATAATTTTAGTGGGCGATACTGGAAAAGATGGTATTGGGGGGGCTTCATTTGCTTCAAAAGACTTAACCAGTGAAAGTGAAGGCGACAGGCCAAGTGTTCAAATCGGCGACGCATTCAAAGAAAAGAAATTAATCGACGCAACATTAGAAGCTTGTAAAACCGGCAATGTAAAAGCAATGAAGGATTTAGGGGCAGCAGGTATAACCTCATCATGTTCCGAAATGTGCTTTAGTGGTGGCGTAGGTGCAGAATTACACCTTGAAAACGTATTTTTAAGGGAGCAAGGAATGACTCCTTACGAAATAATGATTTCAGAAAGTCAAGAGAGAAATTTATTTGCTGTTAAAGCAGGCTCTGAAGAAGAATTACTCAGTATTTTCGAAAAATATGAATTACCTTGCGCAGTAATCGGTAAGACAACAGATACCAAAAGATTAATTGCTTACCACAATGATGAATTAGTAGTTGATTTACCGCTCGAGTTATTATGTGAAGCTCCATTGTATGATTTGCCTGAAAAAGAAGATATAAAAGAAAAAGCAGAAGATACAGAGAAATTGGAAGCAGACGCAAAAACTCCAAAAACTAAGGAAGAGCACAACGAAACACTTAAAACTATGCTAGAAAGTCCAAACATATGTTCAAAATCAAACATATATGAAAGATACGACCACGAAGTTCAATTAAGAACCGTTGTAAAACCAGGAAAGGATGCAGCAGCTTTAAAAGTACAAGATATTTACCCAATGGGTGTAGCTTTAACAGCTGACTGTAACTCTACATTCTCAAAATTAAACCCTTACGAAGCAGCTAAAACCTTAGTATGTGAAAGCGTAAGAAATTTAGCGACTGTAGGTGCTAGACCTATTGGAATGTTGGACAACTTAAACTTTGGAAATCCTGAAAAGCCTGAAAGATACTGGCAACTTAAAAAGTCAATCGAAGGATTAACAGACGCAGCAGAGTTTTTAAACGTTCCTGTTGTGGGTGGAAACGTAAGTTTATACAACGAAACAATCATTGAAGGTAAAGATTACCCTATAAACCCAACACCTACAATAAGCATCATCGGAAAAATTAAAGACATCGAGTTAATACCTAATGTATTAGTGAAACCAAAAGAAAACGATGTTTTATTATTAATCGGTGAAACTAAGGAAGAAATGGGCGGTAGCGAATACCACAAAGTAATTCATAACACTGAAGATGGATTTATCCCAAAAGCGGACTTGAAAAAAGAAATGAATACATACAATATATTAGTTGATTTAATCGAAAATGGATTAATTAACGAAGCTGTTGACCTTTCGAGAGGAGGAATGGCTATTGCATTAAGCAAAATGGTAATGAATACTGATTTGGGTGTGGATATTGCTATCAACAGCAATTTATCAAATATAACAAATCTTTACTCTGAATCATCAGGTAGAATCTTAGTTGCAGTAACCCCTGAAATTATGGAGTACGTAATTTCAAAATTCAGTAGTAACGAGATATTTGCAACAAAATTGGGCAATTTAACAGCCGAAAAACAATTAAAAGTTGAATTAAACGGTCAAGAAATTGTAAACATTTCATCAGAAGAAATAAAAGAAAGTTATTATAATGGATTCCCTAAATTAATGGGAGAATTATAATACCAATATATTAATTATATATTATTTTTTTATATTATTATTTTACTATTTTATTTTACTTATTTTTCCTTTATATTCTAATTAAAAGTCAATTTCAATATTATAGCATTTTTCAACGTTATTTTTATGAATATTATAGCACATTTCCTCAGTCATTAAACCGTTTTGCAGGAGTTTCCTTGTACGTCTCGGAACGGTTTTTATACCTAATACCACACCAGGGCGCTTTAAATCATCTATATAGTCCGTTTCCATTAAAAAACGGTCAGATATAGCTATAGCTTCGTCACAAGGTGAAGATGCCACAATTGAAGGCATAATTCCATATTTGATACCTTCATTAACCCGATTATCACAATGATGTTTAATTACTTTTTCAGGATTTAAGCCCACCGATTTTGCCATTTCTGAAAATTCTTTAAACTGTGCATCTGAAGCACTTTCAGCATGTATTTGGATGGCACAATCAGCATCTTTTGCAAGTGCCATGCTATAAGTAAACAATTCGTTTGATGTAGCCCATAGTATTTCTGCATCATCGCCAGTTAATTCAAAATGTGGTCTACCAATTTCCCCAATCCCTACAATATTGTCATTTTCCATTACAATCTTTTGGCAATAGTCCAGTGCTTGAATAACTCTATTTTTGGCTTCTTCAATGCTCATACCATTTCTAACGAAGTTAATAAATTCTACCGGATGTACTCCCGCCATACCGAAAGCCTTTACATTTGTTTCCTCTTCAATTCTTTGTAATGACAAAAGTAATTCATCAATTGGTTTTTCCAATTCTAAACTAAAAGCAGGTTTATTGGGGATTATCATAGTTTTACCGCCTGCTTTTTCAAATACTTGGGCAACTTTTACCGAACCCATACCATTTTTTTCATCAATATGTATATGGTTATCAGTTATCGGAAGGTTCTTTAAAATTTCCATATTTTCACAATTTTATAAATTAAAATTTATTTTATTATTTTATTATTTTATTATTATTTTATTTACATCCATATTTATCGTAACTTTCAACTTTTTCGCCATATTTTTCAAAATTTAAAGAATTAGCGGATACTTTAATATCAATTAAAGGAGTTTCATCAAAAGCATCAATTTCCTCTTCAATATAAATTATACCTTTTTCAAAATCAATTTTTGATATGTTAACATCATATAAAGCGATAGGATTAGGTCTAACTGGGGAGTGAGTACCAAAAACTCCTCTTATTGGTATTTTCACATTTCCACGTGGGTGAACTTTCATAATACTTCTTTTTTCTTCGTTATCTGATTTATCAAACCAAAATAAAAGCATGATTTTGTTACCAACTGCTAAGCCTTCCATACAAGGAATGTATTCCTCATAGATTACAACGTGATTTTTATCCTCTGGCTTTTGACCTTTAAAATATTTTCCAATTTCGTAAATATTATATTTTTTTAAATTAGTATTACTCATAACCATCCCTCGTTAGTTTTGAAATAATTTTAGACTATATTAAAATAAGATATGAATTAAAAAATTAAATAAAATTATTTAGCAATTATTTGACATATCAAATATGATTAAGTTTTACAGTTAAGCCCTGTATTTAATTTAAATATTTTGATATTATCAAAGCACCAAATACTATAACAAAAGCACCAAACATTAAAAGTTGACTTCTTAACATTTTTTTTCTTCTTTTAGCATATTCTTCCTTACACTTTGTAGAACAAAAGTCTTCTTCTGGAGGTACTGATAATCCACAGTTTATACAATGTTTATGTTTTTCCATATTTTACACCCTAGTATGCTATATTTAATCATATAGTTTAATCATATATTTTAATTATTTTCTATTATTATATATTATCAAATTGTTATTTTTAAAATATATAGTTATGTAATAAATTTGTATATAACTCAATGTAATAAAATAATAATGTTAATAGTTTAAAATCGTTATCGTTAGTTAAAATAGTTAAAATAGTTAAAATAAAATAAATAATGATTATGGTAATATTGTGGTACCGTCGTGATTATCATTAATTGAACCAATGATTTCAGATGGAGTTCCTTTAACCACAATTGTTTTTAATTTTGCTCTATCGATTATTTTAGATGCTAATGGGTCCACAACACTTGAGGAACCTGCCGAAATTGAACAATTACCTGTAATTTCCAATAATTCTGAAATTGTCATTTCTTTTAGTTTTTTAGCGTTTGAATCGATACGTGGGTCGTTTGTATATACGCCATCCACATTTGTAGCAATTACTAATAAATCAGCATCTAAAAACTCCGCCAATGAAGCAGAAACCGCATCGGTTGTGTGTGCAGGATGAGTACCGCCCATAACGACAATTTTGTTTAAATTCAAAATAGTTTCAGCTTCTTTAAAGCTTGTAGGAACATTTTTGACAGCGTAATTACCTAACGCAGATATTAAAAGCATACTATTTAATCGAGTCGACATAATCCCTATTTCATCACAAAAGGCATCATTTGTAAATTCTCTTGCGATTGAAATGTATTGTCTAGCCGTGTTTCCTCCGCCAATGATAACGGAAATTTCGTGACCTTCATCTTTTAGTTTTTTGAAGGTTTCGGCATAAGATGCAATATTTTCTTTTGAAGCCCCTTCTTTGGGCATTAATACAGAACCGCCTAACGCAAATACAACTCTCATTTCAAAACCTCTTATTCTCGTATATCTTATTATTTTATACCATATTTGACATTTAATTTTAATTTCAATTTTAAATTTCAATTTTGGAAATTATTTACCATTCTATGTTATTCTTAAATTTCTTTTAATTTCTTTTAATTTCTTTTAAATTTACTTTTACTATTATTAAAATTAATCTAGCGAACTATTATAGTTCAGACTTTATGAATAAATTATTGGTAAAGTTACGGATAAAAATTCCTAAATATTATATTCATTCACTATATAAAAGTATAGCCCGAAATCCATATAAATACCGAAAATTAAAATGCAATTTTCACAATTTTTAGATATTTATACAATATATTAGGATACTAACTATATGTACAAAATAACACTGACAAGTATAACATAATAATACTAAAATAATCAACGATTCAACATGTCGATATAATAATTCAAAAATAGCAATTTAATAGCAATTCGAAAGTGGTATACTTTTATCATTTTATTAATTAAAAATGATAAAAATATTATAAATAAAAGTATATTGTAAATCAATACAGTGTTTTATAATATTTTTAAAAGTAATTAACAATATTTAAAACGAAAATATAAAGAATAACCGTTAAATTATCTTTTTAAAACCATTTTGATGTCTTCTACTTTAACGGTTTTTCTACCAGCATGTCTTGATAATTCTGCTGCTTCTTTTGCAATATCCATTGCAATTGATTCTAATTCTTCTACGAATAATTTTGCTGCACCTTCACTTACTCTTTCAGCGCCTGCTTTTTTTAATATTCTCACTACTGGAGCTACTGGAATTTCTGCCATGAAATCACCTCTGTCTTTTACATTTTTAACTTTGCAATTCAAACTATATAAATCTTTCGGAAATATCGCCGTATATGTATGCTATAGGCTATATGGATTATGGTTAATTTTAAAATAATGATTAGTAATATATATGAACTATGAATATAATATTAAAATGTAATAAGCAATTATATTAAATATTAATGGAGATGGTATTATTACTAAAAAATCCACTCGCAATAAAACCAACAATAAAGGTAATAATACATTTGAGATATCTGATTTGGATAATAAAGATAATAATCATAAGAAACCTAATAAAAATACTGAAACAAATAAAAAAAATAAAAAAATCAGTAGAAGTATTTTAGAATTTGTAATTTTCGTAGTACTGTTCTTTTTAATCTGGACACATGTTAATGTAGTTGTTTCCAATAGTATGTATCCAATAATGGAACGAGGGGACTTTGTTTTAGTTGAAAACGCCGGTTTTGAATTTGATTTAAACAATGTAAAGACTGGGGATGTAGTTATTTACGATGCGCACTGGGTTCCCGAATTGGGGAATTATCCTAACCAGTTAATAGTATATGAAAATTATAAGTATGGAATATACCCTGATAACGGAAATATTAGGCCTGTAATTCATAGGATTATTGGAAATTACACTGATAAAAATGGTAATATCTACTATATCATCAAAGGGGATAATAATCAGGATAGGGACCCCGAACTTGTCAAACCAGAGCAAATTAAGAAAAGAGCTTTATCTTGGAATGATAATTTATTTGTAATTCCTAAAGTGGGTTATTTATCAATATTTGTAAAAGAAAACGTTTTATTAGTTATATTCATTATTGGATTGTTATTTATTTACGAATATAGGAAAAGCATATTTAAAATGTTTAGTAAATAATAATATAATAAAATAATAAAATAATCAACAAAAAATAATTTAAAAAATAAATTAGACTAATTTAAATTAATTTAATTTTTATAATATCTCTTTTAAGTATTTCAATAATGACGGTGACTTTTTAACTGCCTTTAATGCTATTTTTGGAACATTCACATCATCTAAATCCCCTTCTATAGAATCTCCTATGGCGTTTAATTCTGTATCAGTTAATTGTTGAAGGATACTTTTATATTTTAAGTCATTATTGAGTAAATGTAAATATTTTTCGTGCCAAATTGTTTCATACTCTTTGATAGCTTCTTCGGACCAATTGTTCTGTTTAATACATTTTGCAGCTACTTCTCCAGCAATTAAACCGCAATCCATAGAAAGTGATATTCCACCACCAGTTAATGGACTAATCTGACCCGCAGCATCACCCACAACAATGAAACCTTCAGCATACGTTTTTTCAATAGGTCCTCCAACAGGTGCACCACCGCATTTAAATTCAACAGGTGTGGCATTTTCTAATCTTCCTTCAAGTATAGGATTAGTTATAAAATCATCTAAATACTCTAATGCACTCTTTTTACCCCCGATAATACCTAAACCTACGTTTACAGTATCTCCTTTTGGGAATATCCAGGCATAACCTTGTGGTGCAACGCCTCCAAAGTATAGCTCGAGCATTTTATCGTCAATACATTTTCCGTTTATCATTTCATATTCCGCACAAGAACATACTTCTTTAACATTCTTTTTAGATTTTAAACCAACCATCTCGGCCATGGAGCTTTCAACACCATCTGCAGCAATAACTATTTTGGTTCTTACTTTGTATTCTTCGCCCATATGATTGATAGTTATAACATATCCACTTCCTTCTTTTTCGATATTTGTAACTCTACTTTTTACGGCGATTTTAGTGCCTTGGTTTGCACTTCTGATTGCGAGGTGTTTATCGAATATTTTTCTTTCAACAACGTATCCATCAGTTTTTCCACCCCTAATTGCTATTACTTTACCGTTTGGTGCTATTATGTAACCACCGTCTAATGTGGTACGTACAAAACTTGGGTCTGCAGGTATCCCATATAATTCATCAATTTTAGGAACTGCTTCAGCACAACGTACTGGTTCACCTATTTCTTGTGATTTTTCTATTAATAGTGTTTTAGCTCCCATCTTTGAAGCATTATACGAAGCCATACTCCCCGCAGGTCCTGCGCCGATAACTACGACGTCGTAACTGTTAATTAGTGCCCTCATATTTATTCCTCCAAAGCATTTACTGGACATATTTCTTTACAAAGTTTACAACCTTTACACTTTTCGTTGTCGATTTCTATTTTATTTTCAATAAGTTCTATTGCATTCCTCGGACATATGCCAACGCATGCCCCACAGTAGCCACATTTTAAATTATTTACTTTCACAATATCCTCTCCCAATGTGAAAACAAAAATAACACATTATATATTAAATTAGATTATTATCGGTATTTAAGCTTATTCATATTTTTTCAATTTTCAATTTTCAATTTTCGTATTTTTTAATCTTAGTTTTTAAAAATGATAAATTGACACGAATACCCTGTTAGCTAAGCCAAGCAATATGTTGATGTAGTGAATTCAATAATACCTATTATTAAATGTCCTATATAATGTTTTATTTTTAATTTGAGTACTAATAAATTATAAATTTTATAAAATTTGTAGAATTCTTTAAATTACTTTTATATATTTATCCAACCTATGTTTTTATGCTTTTCTATTTTATTTAATAATTTAACCATTTAATTATATTTTATTTGTTAGAATATCCAAAATAATCTATTGTTTGTGGTTATAAGTGAAAATAAAAAAATAAAAAAATAAATCCTAATTAAAACAGTATTATAAATATAATTTAGAATTTAGTGGTCATATTCTGCGCTAATCTTGGTACTAACGCCATAGTAATGGCTTGCTTACATAAATCTTTCCTAACGATGTTTTCATCAGTAAGACGTCCTATTAAACCTATATTTTTACCTATTTCTGGATTATTGTATATTTTTCCTGCAATTTCTCCACATTCAACACCTTTTTCAATCCCTGAAAGTATTTCCTGAGGTATTTGAAATCCTGAAGATGTACCCACAGTATGTCTAAAACTATCGTAAATTACGCAAATATGGATGTCCAACTTTTTTTCACCAATTTCAACAATACCTGCTTCTAAACCTATACCATACATCGAAGAAGCTTTATCGTACGCTTCTTTTGCCCTATTGTACGCACCTTTAAATGTTTCATCGAATCCGATAGGCTGGTCAGATACTTTACTATCTGCATCTACTGAAGTTATCAAAACACTACCTACGGCACGACTTACGGCCTCCTGAGCTGCGCTAATTTTAACCGGATTCAAGGTACCTATAGAAGCCACTCTTAGCTGATGTCCTGCAGGACCTCCTCGTTGACTCATCGCCTTATTAAGGCATTCCTCATTTTCGCAGATTATAGCTCCAAATCGATATGTTTTTGCAGGTTTTCCACAAATTTCACAAACTTTATCCTCAAATGGACTTTTATTTTCTTCGTTTTTGTTCATTTTATCCCTCATACCTTGAATTATTAAATTATTATATTTTATAGGTATATCCTTATTATTTGACGTATTATTTGACATTTTATTTTAAATTTAGTTATGCTAATTATTATATAATAGTAATTAAAAAGGATATCGATAATAATATTGGATTATTTATATTTACTAATATTAGTATTCTAAAATTAGTGCCCTAAATATATTGTATTCTAAATAAATTAACTATTTATACTATTAAACAATGTAAAAATATGTATAATATATCAAAATATATAGAATATAGTTAAAATATAATAAAATAATTTATAAATAATTCCAAATAATAAACTAAAAAATAAAACAACAATATCCTCGAGGGATTTGATGAAATTGAATACTGAAAAGTTATTAATGATACCTGGACCTACAATGGTTCCAAACGAAGTTTTAAACACAATGTCCTTACCTATTATTGGGCATAGAACCGCAGATTATGGGGCACTTTTGGAAGATACAGTGGACAAAATGAAAAAAGTTTTCCAAACAAAACATGACGCTCACTTAATAACAGGTTCAGGAACTGCAGCAATGGATATGGCAATTTCAAACACCGTGGACAAAGGGGATAAAGTACTAAACATAGTAAATGGAAACTTTGGAGACAGGTTTTACAAAATTGCAAATACCTATAAAGCAAACACAATAAAGCTCGATAATGAATGGGGAGACATGGCAGATGTAGAAAAGGTTAAAGAAACACTCGAAGAAAACCCTGATACAAAAGTAGTTACCATCGTTCACAACGAGACATCAACGGGTGTAAAAAACCCTATCGAAGAGATTGGAAAAATAGTGAAAAAACACGACGCAATCTACATTGTAGATACAGTTTCTTCATTAGGTGGCGATTACGTAGATGTGGATAAATTTAACATCGACATTTGTGTAACAGGCTCCCAAAAATGTATTGCTGCACCTCCTGGAATGGCAGCTATCTCAGTAAATGACAAAGCTTGGGACGTTATCAATAATACCGAGACTAAATCATTCTATTTGGATATCAAAGCTTACCAGAAAAAATGGGACAGTAGTAAAGAAACACCTTACACACCATCAGTATCAATGACCTATTCAATGAATAAAGCTTTAGAGCTTGTACTTGACGAAGGTTTGGACAACAGATTCAAAAGACACGATAAATTCGCAGAAGCTACAAGAGCAGGTTTAGAAGCAATGGGTCTTGAATTATTCGCAAAAGAAAGAGCAAGGTCTGTAACAGTTACATCTGCTTTATACCCTGAAGGAATAAGTGACAAGGATTTCAGAGGAACTTTAAACAAAGATTACGACGTTTTAGTTGCAGGTGGTCAAGCTCACTTAAAAGGTAAAATCTTTAGAGTAGGACACATGGGTAGTGTAAAAGAGCACCATATATTAGGTACTTTAGCATTAATTGAAGCAGGTCTTAAAAAACTTGGATACAACGCAGGATGTGGCGTTGACGTAGCTAAAGATTACTTATTATAATAAATAAAATGATATGACCAATATATTAATTTATAAAAAAATAGAATTTAATTTTATTTTTTATTATATTATATTATATTATTTTTTTATTTCTTATTTTATTTTTATTTTATATTTACTTTTATTTTTATTTCTATTTTTAAATTAATTCTACAAAGTTTTCAATCATTTTTAAGCCGGATTTTCCACTTTTTTCAGGGTGAAACTGTGTAGCATATATATTATCTTTATTAACTGCACAGGTAAACTTTGTACCGTAATCACAAATACCTGCAATTATTTTTTCGTCAAAAGTTTTTACATAATATGAGTGGACAAAATAAAAGTAGTCATTGTCTTTTATTCCTTCAAATAATGGTATATCTTTGATTTGTTTGACGTTATTCCAACCCATATGTGGTATTTTTGGAACATTGGTAAATTTAACTACTTCTCCATTAAATACGCCTAATCCTGCTCCTTCACTTTCTTCACTTTTTTCAAATAATAACTGCATTCCAACACAGACGCCTAAAAAAGGTACTTTTCCAATATCTTGGGTAATTAACTCTTTTAAGTTTGAACAATTTGTATTTATTTTGTCACATACTTTTTCATCAAATTTAACAGCTTCTATATTCTTTACTGAATCTCCAAAGTTTCCTACGCCAGGTAATACAATTTTATCTGCGGATAATATAATTTCTGGGTCATTTGTAACTTTTACGTCCCTTTCGTAAATTGAAAATGCTTTTTCAATGCTTCTTAAGTTTCCTGCGTTATAATCGATAATGGCAATCATAATTTCACATGCACCTGTATAATTAGTTACTATATAATTTTCTAATAAATCAATAAAATAATGGACTTAACCTAAATTAAAATTAAATTACATAAAAAGTACACAATTATAGTATATATACATATTTTAATATCTCCCAATAATTGTTATTGTATTGATTTAATATGATGAAAATAAAAATTATTTAAAAAATATGCTGTAAAAATAAAAATATACAATTAGTAGTATGTTTTAAAAATGGATAAAATAGGTAATATGTATTAATATTTATTAGTAAAATTCTTCTTCAAGCTCTTTTAATGTAGTCAATATTTTGTTAAATGCAATATATGCGTCTTCAAATTTCTTCAAACCTGTTATAACAACTTTACCGCTACCAAATATTAATACTACAACTTTTGGGTCGCTTAATCTGTATACTAAACCCGGGAATTGCTCTGGTTCGTATTCAGTACATTCTAATGTCGAAATATCATCTAAGTTAGGTTCCATGCCCAATTCGGTTGTAGCAACCATGTTTTGAACGTTAACTTCTGGATTTTCAATTAATTCCATACCTGCTTCTTTAAGCTCTGCAATTATCTTTTTAATAGCTATTACTGCTTCTTCCTTATTTTTAGCACCAGTACAGTTTAATTTACCGCTTCTAAATATTAATAATGCAACTTTTGGGTCGCTTAATCTACAAACTAAACCCGGGAATTGCTCTGGCTCATATTCTGCGTTGTCTAAAACATCTGCAGCATATTCTAAGTCTATATCTGTTCCTATCTGTGTTGAAACTACCACATTAACAATTTTTATTTCAGGTTCCATAGCTCTCACCTATATTACATATAATATAAGTTTTATTTATATAGTATATAAAGGTATTTATATACTTTTTATAATTTATTAAATATAAGTCCCAATTATATTATATTATATTACACCCTATTCTATTATATTCTATTAAATATGCAGAAAATAGTTACTAAATATGTGATATATAACTATATTTAAATTTATAAATATATTTTTATATTAATATATATAATTATAATCTGTAAGATGATATAAAAAATAGTTTAATAATATTAAATGTTCCAAATTAACAAGTTTTATCATATGATTTATTAAAAAGAATAAGAGTATTCGGATTTAATTTAATTATCCGAATAAAGCGCCTAAACCAGCTGCTGCTGCAGCACCGTTGTCTTCTTTTTTCTCTTCTTTTTTCTCTTCTTTAGGAGCTTCAGCTGCTGCAGGAGCTGCTGCAACTGCAACAGGAGCTGCTGCTGCTTTTGCAATAGCTTCTTCAATGTCTACTCCTTCTAAAGCAGCAACTAATGCTTTAACTCTTGCATCGTCTGCTTCTACACCAGCAGCGGTTAAAACTGCTTTAACTGCATCTTCTGTGATTTCTTTATCTGCTGAGTTTAATAATAAAGCTGCGTATATGTATTCCATAAAGTACACCTCAAATACTAATAATTTACTTAGTTTTGTGTTTTTATAATTATTAGTTTTCAGATAATCTATTGAAGTATATATATTTTTTCAATATATACCTTAGATTTTTTTTAAATCGTTATTTTTCCTATAATTATATTTCTATAATCAAATATATTAAATTTATTCATATGATATACTAAAAAATTGAAGATTTTAGAATAATAATCCCATACCTACTGATGCAGGAGCTTCTTCTTTCTTCTCTTCTTCAGCTGCAGGAGCTTCTTCAGCTGCAGGAGCTGATTCTACTTCTGAACCACTTACCATTCCTTTTAATTCATCATCTAAAGCATCTTCACCAGCTAATTTAGCAACTGCTAACATTTGAGCGGTAGCTTTTCCTAATATAGCGTCTGAGGTTTCTGATGTTAAGAATGCGCCTTCAATTGATACAGCCTTAGCATTGGAGAATGCTTTTTGTACGATTGTTTCAATTGTAGCTGATGTTGGAATAACTGCATTAACGGATAAGTTAAATGCACCAGTGTAAGCACTTTGTAATTTAGCGAGGAATTCATCCTCATCAATTTTTAATATTTCAGGGTCGTATACAATTCCATCTTCGTAAACGCCTAATACATTTAAACCTACTTCCATAGGTTTAATATCTAATTTTGATAATACCACGGCTAATTTAGCGGATACTACATCTCCTTCTTTAGCAACGATTGTATCTTCTTTGATACCAATTTTACCTTTTTCGATTGCAGCAGGTAAACCTACAGCTTTCAATTCACTTAAAAATGGTCCTGGTGGCATACCTGTTGAACCAGCTTTAATTTCAATATCACAAGGTGCAGTAGCTCCAGCTTTAATTGGCGCAGGGCTTTTGCTCTCGTTAAGAGTCTTGTAGAGTTTGAATGGGTTCATTTCGGTTGCAATAAGTGCAGCACCTTTTTCCATACAATCAATTAATTTTGTGAATGAAGGATTACCTGTTTCCTCAGCGACTTCTTCAATCGCTCTTTTCATTAACGTATTTCTTGACATTTTCAAAGTCATTGAGTCTCTGATTGTGTCTCTAATTTCTTGAAGTTGAACTGAAGGAACTTCCATCATATCGATAAGAGCAATTACATTACCACTTTTAAGTAATTCTTTCAATGAGTTAACTTCATCTACTTTCCAAGAGGCAATCTTATGTTCAAATTTTACTTCACTCATAATCTCAACCCCTCTACTTTTCTATAGGCGCAGAAGCACCCATTGTAAGTTTTGTAAATGCGTTTTTAACGTGATAAAGTCCTTTTTCATACTTTCTAGCAACAGTATTTAATACTGCTTCAATATTTGCTGCAAGTTCTTCATCACTCATTGATTCTTTACCTACGTAAACCTGGAAAAATGCTTTATCCCTTGTGTTAATGCTAATGGTTTTACCAAATCTTTCAACCAAAGGTTTAAGGTTTGCATTAGCAGGAACAGGTTGTGGCATTTTACCTCTAGGACCTAAAACGGCACCTAATGATTTACCTACGATAGGCATCATATCAGCTTGTGCAATAAAGAACTGGTTTGCGTTAGCTAATTTCTTAGCTTGCTTTTTATTTTTTCCTAATTCTTCTAATTCTTCCTGTCTTATTACAGTGAGGCCCATGCTTTCAGCTTGAGCAGCTAAATCTCCTTTAGCAATCACAGCAATGTTGATTTCTTTTCCTAAACCACTTGGGAGAACGATTTGTTGTTTCATCCTGTTTTCAGGTCTTGACAAATCAAGCTCTTTAAGGTTTATGATAAGGTCAACAGACTGTGTGAAGTTTCGCGGCTTTGCTGAATTTCGAGCCTCCTTCACTGCGTTTATTATTTTTACACTGTCCATTGTGTAGCCTCCTGTAATTGTTATATGACTTCTCAGTCTTAACATGGAGCAAATCTAATATTGATTAACTATTATATAAATATTACTACGATAAAAATAAAATTTAAATGTTTTAAATGTTTTAAATGTTTTAAAAATTTTTAAAGAAATAATATTGTATAATGCTATTGTCGTTAAACTATATATAGAAATTTGTAGTATGGGTAATAAAAAATATTAAAAAATAAAAAAATATAAATTTAATTAATAAATATTTCGCCTTTATTTATTTTATCTGCAGTAGTGTAAGCGTCGTAAATCGCATATATGTAAACAATAGGTAATAATATAAATCCAATTAAGAAGAACAATAAAAATCCTGAGATTAAACCAGCTATAAGTAACAATATACCTTTTTTAATCTGGCCGTTGTACATTTGACCTGCACCAACAATTAAAAAGGACAAAATACCTGCTAAAATGGGATTTTTCTGGTTTATAACGTCTACCATTTTTTCACCAACAATGTTTAAAAATGTAAATATTTAACTATTTAATAGTACAAATTTATTTAATTTATGGATTAAATAGCTTTCTATTTAATATTTTTACATCACAATTTAATGTACAATATTATCATTTTAAAGACTTAATAAATTAAAAAAATAGTATATATGGAGAGTTATAACTCAATATATGTATTAAAATACGTGGATTATAAATTTTTTAATCCTTCATCACATAACTTGATTAAATCGCTTAAACTTTCTTTTAAAATCTCAACTGCACTAGTTCCTTCAGCAGTTTTTAAAACTAAAACTGGGTTTGAGATATATTTACCACTTTCAGGGTCTAAAACCGGGTGCTCAACGTTGTATGAAGCCATTATTACATTTTCTTTTACTAACATTATATCTTTTAATATGTTAGGTAACGAATGGTCTTCGTTTTTTAATTCAAATTCAAGGTAGTTTTCCGTTTGCTTTATAATTTTAATCATGTTTTCACCAATATGGTTTATGGTTATATAGCGTAATTATAAAAAATTTTAAAATTGTAATATAATACTTGTAATAATTACATTTTATACTTAATAAATAATTATTTATCATACTCATAATTTCGGTAGTTATAAGTATATAGGCCATATTTTATTTATATATTTTGTTATCTGCAGGATTTATATCTTAATTATATCAATATTTTAATTCTTTAATTCATTAATTCTTTAATTCATTGCATAATATAGTTTTTACTTTATTGATATCCATATTTAGCACAATTCTATCATCTTCTTCTCTAAAACAACCTTTTTCAAGCCCCAATTCCAATATATCTTCCATTTCAACACCTGAGATGTATACTCCAAGTACTACGGCATTTTTAACCGGTTTTGAACCGATAGGGTAATAAGATAAATCTACATAGATTTCTTGTAATTCTTTAAGTAAATCATCTAATTCTGGAGCGGTTATTTCTGCAAGTAACTCGTTTTCACTTTTTAAATACTCGCATTTTATTTTAGAGTATTTTAAAGCATCTATTATCAAGTCTTTGTTAACAGGTGTTTTTAAATCATTTAATTGATATGTAAACATTCCCTTTTTATTTGCATTATATTTGTTTTTAACGTCAGTTATTATTGCTAAAATATCTTTATGGTCTTCTTTTAATTTTATACGGTCATTACCATAAAGTTTTATCATAATACTTGAAATCGAGCCGTCAGTACTTTTAACCTTTGAATCAAAGGAACATTCCAAACCTAATTTAGCAACCTTTTCACATATTTCAACTGTTTCTTCTTCAGAACCACTAACTGATATAACTCTTTTCATAATTCACCTATTAATAAAATTTAACTATCTTATTACATAGTTGTTACATAATATATATAAATTATAGTAGCGATGATAGAAACTATAAAATTAATATTTAGTATTTAATAACTAAAATAATAACTATATTATTTGGATATTTTAATGGTACTATAAATTTATATACAGAAGTGTTTAATATATTAAACTCGTATTTATTTAATACTTTAATTCATATTTTAATTCATATTTTAATCTATATTTTAATTTTATAAATATGATTTTTCACAATATATAACTTTATAACCATATGCAATAGTATAAGATAAATTATACAATACATTATACAATACATTATAAGTATAATATTATAAATTATTGATTAATACATAATAGGTAGATAGAATGAACGCTAATGAGAAATTTGACCTTGTTAAAAGGAACAGTGTTGAAATTATCGGAGAAGACGAATTAAAAGAAATGTTATCCGACGAAACAAACAAAAGGGAAAAGATAGCATACATAGGTTTTGAACCAAGTGGTAAAATTCACATGGGTCATTACTTACAAATTAGAAAAATGATGGATTTACACAAAGCAGGCTTTAAAGTTGTAATTTTATTGGCAGACTTCCACGCTTACTTGAATCAAAAAGGTACCCTCGAAGAAATTAGGGAATTGGGTGAATACAATAGGTCAGTATTTGAAGCTATGGGACTTGAAGCAGATTACGTTTATGGCTCAGAATACCAATTAGGAGCCCAATATACAGAAGATGTTTACAAATTGGCTTTAAAAACTACATTAAAAAGAGCAAGAAGAAGTATGGAAGTTATCGCAAGAGAAGACGATAACCCAAAAGTAGCAGAAGTAGTTTACCCTTTAATGCAGGTAAACGATATAAAATACTTGAAAGTTGCAGTAGCTGTCGGTGGAATGGAACAAAGAAAAATACACGTTTTAGCTAGAGAATTATTGCCAAACATGGATTTTGAAACACCAATTTGTTTACATAATCCGGTTTTATCAGGATTAGACGGCGTTGGTAAAATGTCATCTTCAAAAGGAAATTTAATTGCTGCGGATGATGAAGATAGCGATATTAATAAAAAAATAAAAGAAGCATACTGTCCTATGAAAGAAGTTAGTGGAAATCCAATTTTAGAAATTGCACACTATTATTTAGATTATCCTGCAGAATTGAAAAGACCTGAAAAATACGGTGGAAATATCGTATTTAACACCTACGAAGAATTAGAAAAAGCATACGTGGAAGGATTACACCCAATGGACTTAAAAAATATGGTTGCAGAAGCAATGATTAAAATTGTGACCCCAATTAGGGAAAAAATGAAAGAAATGAACATTTAAATAATTTTAATATTTCTTTTTATCTTTAGTTTTACTTTTATTTTTATATTATTTTATTTTTATATTTTTATATTATTTTTTAGTTAAATCAAGTAATAAATAACATATATAATATTCGAATATGTTATAATATATTATAGATTTAAATGTATTTAATTAGCTATTATTAATTTTCTTTACATATTGTATTTTATAGGTAATTTTAACCAAGGGGGTTACTATAATGGAGTTTATAAACGATATGCTTTTTGGAAATCCAATATATAAGTATTTTTATTTTATAATTTACGTTTTATTGGGAATATTGGTTGCAAAATTAATAAAAAAATTATTAGAATATCGATTAAAAAACAAAATTAAAAATGGAAGGAATGGAATAGACTGTATTTTTATCGATTCAGCAATTACTCCAATTGTAATATTTATATTTACTAGTGCAGTCCGATATGCGTCTCTTTCTTTAACTTTAGAACCACACTGTAGAGTTTTGCTAAATGACGCAATATCAATTTCATATATTATTGCGATGGTATTGTTCACAATGTCATTTATTGACAAAATGTTTGTACATTATATCAACCCGAGAATTGAAGACTCTGACAATCGATTGCATGGTCATATATTGCCACCGGTTCGAAAATTATTAAAAATAATGATTATTTTGGGAGCTATAATTTTAGCACTGGAAAATATGGGTTTTAATATTGCCACAGTAGTTGCAGGTTTGGGTATTGGTGGTTTAGCTGTAGCTTTGGCTTCAAAACCTACTTTAGAAAATTTCATAGCGGGAATTATAATTTATACAGATAATACATTTATAACTCACGACTGGATAAAATGGGATACTGGGCAAGGTTTTGTTGAAGAAATAGGACTTAGAAGTACAAAAATACGTTCTTTTGATGATAGCTTGCTAATAATACCAAATATGGATATAATAAATTCGGAAATTGAAAATAAAAGTGCAAGAAGAAAAAGAAGGACAGTTGTAACACTGGGACTTACCTACGATACTTCAAAAGAAGAGATTATAAAAGCAACAAACATTGTAAAAAAGATATTAAATGACGAAGAAGGGGTTGTAGACCCCATAAGGGTTAATTTTACAAATTATGGGTCTTATTCTTTAGATATACGTGTAGAATATTACGTTAACAATCTAAGTTATGATTATTATTTAAATACTTGTGAAAACGTTAATTTAAAAATAAGGGAAGAATTTGAAAAGGAAAATTTGGATTTTGCATTCCCATCGCAAACATTGTATTTAAGCAAAGAAAATATTGAAAATACAAATTAAAGAAATTAGAATTTATTAAAGAATATTAAAAGAAATTATCTAATGTAATTTGACTTTTAGGCATATTTTTTAAATTATCCGAATTATCCTCTTTTTTTTCGATTTCAACTTCTGTTTCAACTTCTATTTCTATTTCTTTTTTCACTTTAGTAGGATTTAAGAATTTTTCTAAGCTATTTCCATTTTCTTTCGAAGAATTAGATGATTTATCTTTCTTACTTTTAGTTTTAGTAGTAGTTTTAGACTCGCCATTACTTTCTTTATTTGATTTTTTCATCTCTTTAAGTTCTTTTTTTCTTGCTTTGGCTTGTTCTTTTTCATCTTTTTGAATTTGCTTAAATATTTTGGTTGCAATAGTTTTTTTACTCAAAAATTCTACTTCATCCCTAGTTAATTCAAAATACTCAATTAATCCGATTGAAGCGTCTATATCATTCTCAAAAATTAAAGGTAATAGTCTCATGTATTCCATAGCACGTTTAGAGGATAAATGAACTTTTTGACCTATTTTTAAGGCTACTGCTTTAGTTTTCTGACGATGTACTTTAGACCTACTTAATTTAGTAAATATTGTAGGGGGCGAATATCGTATAAATCCTCGATACTTTTCGTCTTTGGATAATGCAACACCTGCAGTCATTAGTGCTGAAGCATATTTCCAAAATCCAAAATGTTGCCTACGGTAAACTCTACCGAGATAAATGTCTGATTTGGAAATATAGTCATAAGCTTTTGCTATTTCGTGTGGTTTTTGGTATTCCCTAGGTATGTTTTCAGCTAACCACTCTTGAACCGTTCCAATATCTTCCTTCAAGTCTCTACTCGTAGAAACTGCGATATCATAGTGTGTGGTTTTTAATGCAATCCTAACTGCATCAAATATATTTCCTTTACTATCTCGGTCTGCTAAGTTTCTTACGTCCTCGGTTTCCATTGGTGTAGTTCTTCCGATTAGTAATGATTCCAAATCATTTATGGCAGCCCTTAAATCACCACTAGCATGTGATGCTATCATTTTAATAGCTTTTGGGTCAACTTCATAGCCTTCTTGCAATGCTATTCTTCTAAGTACTGGCGGTATCGAGTTAGTATGTACTGAATTCACATTCACAAGATGAACGGAGTTTCTAAGAGAAGACAAGTTTAATTTATACGGGTCATTCGCTGTAAGTATTATCGGGTTTTTTGCAGTCTTAGCAACCTTTATAATTTCCGAAACCCCTCCCCTATCTTCATTACCTGACAAACCGTCCACTTCGTCTAAAATTATCAATGAGCGCCTACCGCTCAATGATTTTGAAACTGCAGCGGTACCTACAACCTGTTGAATTACGTTTTTATTCCTTTTATCGCTTGCATTTAATTCTATTACTTCAAAATTGTAATCATTTGCTAAAGCGTACGCTAAAGTGGTTTTTCCACAGCCTGGAGGTCCGGCAAGTAATAACGGTTTATGATATCCGCCGTTCTGAAGGTACTCTTCAATCCAATTTGTAAGCTCTTCTTTGATTTTATTTTGCCCTGCTACATCATTCATAGATTTAGGTCTATATTTCTCAACCCATTCCATTAAAACACCTTGTAAATTAGACATCTGAAAAAATTGACTAAATTATTTCTATTTTTTATTTTATAAATTTTTATACTTTTGTTTAAAATAATATGTTTTATGTTTATTATATCTTTGTATTAAATATTAGAAATATTAGAAATATAAAAAATAATCAATCCATGCGTAATCAAATAATTATTGTGCAATTATGCCATAATAATTTAAATTAATCGATATTTATATAAATAAACTTTAATTATATACTTATATTATTAAAATGGTCACAAAATAACTATTACGAGGGATTTTTTTGAAAAAAACACTTAAGGAACAAAAATTTTTAATGGGAAATGAAGCAATAGCTTTGGGTGCCATTCATTCAAATTTATCCGTAGCAACCGGTTATGCAGGAACCCCTTCCACAGAAGTTATGGAAACAATAATAAAAGAAGTTAACCGCATGGATAAAATTAGCGATGACACTACAATATATGTCGAATGGTCTACAAACGAAAAAGTAGCACTCGAAAACGCAATCGGGGCATCTTACTCTGGTGCCAATACCATCGTAACGATGAAACAAGTCGGTTTAAATGTAGCATCTGACCCTTTAATGAGTTTAACATATCTAGGAACGAATGGAGCGTTAGTAATTGTAGTTACTGATGACCCCACACCTCATTCTTCACAAACAGAGCAAGATACTAGATATTATGGTAGTTTTGCAAATGTACCAGTCTTTGACCCTTGCGATGCGCAAGAAGCATATGATTTAACCAAATATGCTTATGAAATCAGTAGGAAATATAAAACCCCAGTTATTTTACGGTCTACCACACGTTTATCACACGGCTATAACGACGTATTAATTGACAAAGTGATGGACAATGAGTTAATAGAACGCTTAAAAACTGAAAAGAGTAACATTGGATTTATAAAAGACCCAAATTGGGCAATAATGCCCAAATTAGTAAGTAAAAATCACCCTATACTCGAAGAAAAGCAATTGAAAATTGCAGAAGATTTTTCAAATTCGAATTTTAATAGTATAACGGTATTTAATAATGATAATAACGATAATAAAAAGAATAAAAAGAATTTGGGGATTATTACTTCCGGAGTTTCCTATTATTACACTTTAGAAGCGTTAAACATATTAAAAGAAGACAAAAAGGATAAAGAATTTCAAAACTTTTTAGATAATTATAATGTTGAAATTTTAAAAATAAGTATGCCTTACCCATTCCCGGAATCTAAGGTATTAGATTTTATAAAAAATAACAAAAAAGATATATTGGTTACAATAGAGGAACTTGACCCAGTTTTAGAAGATAATACGTTAAAATTAATTGGAAAATATAATAATAATAATAATAATAATAATAATTTAAACAATATTAAATTTTATGGAAAATACAATTTATTCCCAAAATGTGGGGAATATAACGTAGATATAGTTAAAACGTTACTATATAAAATAATTAAAGAAGATAATAGGTTAGAATGTAATAATAAAGATAATATGGATAATAAACATAATAATAATACTAGTAGTAAAATTAAAGATGAAGAAAATACCAAAAAAGAAATAACCTTACCTGTGAGGTTACCAACATTATGTGCAGGCTGTATGCACAGAATTGCATTTTATGCCTTTAAAAAAGTTGCAAGAGAATTTAAAAAGCAAAACATTGAAACAATATTTTCCGGAGATATAGGTTGTTACACACTCGGAGCGACCCCTCCTTTGAGTGCAACCGATACATGCTTATGTATGGGTGCAGGAATTAGCTTAGCAACCGGTTTAAGTAGGGTAAATTCAAATACTAAGAATATAGCATTTATAGGCGATTCTACATTCTTCCACTCTGGAATACCTGCAGTAGTGAACGCTGTTTATAATGAAGCAGACGTTACAATAGTTGTTTTAGATAACGAAACAACAGCAATGACTGGTCATCAACCGCATCCTGGAACTGGACAAAAAGCAAGAGGAAATGCGAAGATAATTGATATTGAAAAAGTTTTAAAGAGCTGTAATGTAGAAAACGTCCAAACAATAGATATAAGTAAATTTGCAAATATCGAACAGGAAGATATTTTTAAAGGTATTCTCAAAAAGTGTAAAAATGCAATGGACTACGAGGGAGTTTCCGCAATTATATTCAAGGGGGATTGCGTAACAAAGAAAAAAATAAAAACAACAAAATCTCAAAAGACCGACGCTCAAAACTTAAAAGTAGTCGTTGACGAGAATTTATGTAATTCCTGTAAGCTATGTATCAATGAAATAGGTTGTCCTGCACTGAGATATGATTCATTAAATAATCGCATAGAACTTTTAGATTCTTGTACAAATTGTGGTTTATGTATTAACATATGTCCAAAAGGTGCATTATCTAAAAAATTATGATTCTAAAAAATAATTTTATATGTCGACAATATTTGTGATATTCGGGTTTTCGAAGGATGTGATAAGTACAGATATGGATGAAATTAATCCAAAAGTGTACGAAATAAGTATTCGATGTACTTAAAAAATTAAAATAATGTAATAGAATAAAAAAATAATCTAATAAAAAAATAATAGTAAGAATAGTAAGAATAGTAATAAAAGGTGTAATCTATGGAAAAATGTGATATAATCATATCGGGCGTAGGAGGTCAAGGTATAGTTTTAGCATCACGTTTAATAGCAACCATGGCGTTAAGAAAAGGTTATAAAATAAGTACTGCAGAAACTATCGGAATGTCGCAAAGAGGTGGTAGTGTGGTAAGTAATTTAAGATTAGATAGTCATAGAAAAGGTTCTTTAATCCCAAAAGGGCAAGCAAACGTTATTATAGGTTTTGAACCTGCTGAAGCTTACCGATACAATGAGTATTTAAATAAGGATACTAAAGTATTATTAAATAGTAATCCAATATATTCAAGTTCTAAAACGCCAGAGAATGAAATATATTCTAAAAAGGAAGTTATTAAAATTATTGAACTATTTGATAAAAATAATACTTTAACAGCATGTAATTTTAATAAAATGGCTTTAGAATTTGGAAATTTAAAAACTATGAATATTATGATGATAGCAATCGCATGTTTTAATAATTATTTGCCTTTTTCAGTAGATGAATTAAATAGCACAATAAAAGAAGAAATGCCAAGCAAAATTAAGGATATAAATTTAAAAGCCGTAGAATTTGCAATTAATAATTTTGAAAAATATGCGAATATTAATTCTAACAATGTTATTAAAATTTAAAGGGATAATATGAGTAATAAAAATATTGATAATAATGGCAATAAGGATAAAAATAAAAATAAAAATAAAAACCATAAAAAGATTGATTTATTGATAGATTTGGTAAAAAGGGCTAAAAAAGGAACATTCTACAAAGAAAAATTAAAAGATATCGAAGTTTCAGAAATTAAGACACTCGAAGATATTCAAAAATTACCTTTCACTACAAAATCAGAATTAAGGAAAGCTTATCCCCTAGGACTGAGTGCAGTAGGTGAAGAAGAAATCGTTAGAATCCATTCAACGTCTGGAACAACTGGTGAACCGGTTATAATCCCTTATACGAAAAAAGATGTTGAAGTATTCACAGACATGATGTCAAGATGTTATGAGGTTGCAGGCGTCATAAGTACTGACAGAGTCCATATAACGCCAGGTTATGGATTATGGACTGCAGGGATTGGTTTCCAATTAGGTGCTGAAAAAATGGGGGCTATGACTATACCGATGGGTCCAGGAAACACGGAAAAACAATTAAAAATGATGGTTGATTTAAAATCAACAGTATTAACCTCTACTTCATCATATGCCTTACTTTTAGCAGAAGAAATTCACAAAAGAGGTATTTCTGATAAAATATGCCTTAGAAAAGGTATAATCGGTTCTGAAAGATGGAGCGAAAAAATGAGAAACAGGATAGAAAAAGAGCTAAATATGGAAACATATGATATTTATGGCTTAACCGAAGTTTACGGTCCTGGAATAGCTATAGACTGTGACGAACACGATGGATTACATTATTGGAATGATTATTTGTTATTCGAGATAATAGACCCGATAACAGGCAAAGTTTTGCCAGATGGAACAATTGGGGAGCTTGTAATAACAACACTCGTAAAAGAAGGTGCTCCACTTATTAGATATAGGACAGGGGATTTAACACAAATAATGACTGGAAAATGTAGCTGTGGTGCTAAATATCCAAAGATTTCAAGAATTTTGGGACGTTCGGACGATAGGATTAAAATTAAAGGAGTAAATATATTCCCTCAACAAATTGAAAAAGTAATTGAATGTCTAGACGAATTATGTAGCGAATACCAAGTAGTTCTCACAAAGAACGAAGGTAGGGACAATATGCTTTTGAGAGTGGAGTTGAAAAAAGAATTAATTATTGATTCAAAAGCTCTATTAAAATTAGAGCAAGAAGTCCAGAAGAAATTTAAAAACTTCATTGGTATTAAAATTGACGTAGAATGTGTAAATTCTGGAGAATTACCTCGTAGTGAGAAAAAAAGTAAAAGAATCATTGATAAAAGACTTTAAAAGACTTTAAAACATTTTTAAAATCTAGTTTTTAGCCTTTTTAGTTTTTGATGCATCATCTGATTTATATTCTTCTGCAATTTTTGCAAAAGAACCCACCGAAACCTTTTCAGACTTTTTAAGGGTTTTATCGTATTCTTCCATAACTTTCTTTTTTAATTCTTGAACATTTTCATAGGTAGATTTTTCAGATTCATACTCATCTAAACCTTCAGATATAGTTTTTAAAGCCCTATGCTCTGCTTCAAGTTGATGGAAACCTTCCCTAGGGCCTCCTTTCCTAAAAGCCCTACATCTACGTTTATCCCATATTGGAAAGCCCCTATCCTTACAAAATATTTTATTTTTTTCCAAATCTCGAACTTTATCTGCTATTTTATCAACTAATTCATCTTCTCCCTCTATAAAAGCACCAAAACAAGTTTCTTTTACGTTAATATCTTCTTCTAAAGAATTTAAGTACCTAAAAAGTTTAGAAGGTGAAGTTTTTGCATCATCTGCAAGCATTATAACTTTTGATTTCATATAGTCACCAAATAAAGTTTTAATAAAATTTTATACTATCGTATTTTAAATTATATTCTTATTTTTAATATAGTTATATGGTTTATCTTATCTATATTATCTAATTATGTAATCCATTTTTAAAATATTATCGCATTTCAATTGATATAAAATGATATATAACCTTAATTAGAATACAATTATATTATAATTACAATATTTCTTTATACCATTCATAATAATATTTTTCAATGTAATTCCTTATATCTTCCGGTTTTAATCCGTTTAAGTAAGCATATGTGGCCATAGCTCCAGCCCCTACTCCTTCTTTGACAGAACCAGAACAATAAGCCCTTAAACCTTCTATGGACGAATTTTCATAGCCAAATGTGGATATGTACGTAGGTATGGCATATATTTGGTTTAATATACCCTGTAAATCAGCATTGTGGTCATTATATACAAATTCTGTAGTACTTATACCTATTAATTCTTTTGTAAGTGTTTCTGGACTTATTTCTTTTATTACGGCAAGAACACCGGCCATTTGTCCACCACCTGCTAATAAAACAGGTATATTTCTCTCAACTAATGAAATACAAATACCTGCATTAATTGCCAACATGTTGTCGCCCACTGCATTTAAGATGTCATAAATAGAAGCTTTAATTTCTTTATTTTTATCTTCGGTTAATGTTCCATACATCATATTCAAACCATTTTGAATAACACTTACTTTTAAGTCTTTAGGGTTTGCAACAGAGCCTGAACTTATTTTATCCTTCACATCATAACCTAAACCAATTAAAACACCCATAGCAGTAGTAGTTCCACCAGGTACACTTTCTCCAAGTATCAATTTGTCACAAGTCAAATTTTTACCAATTAATTTACCCCGTTCTATCAAAAGCTTTGAATTTTTGATACCCTTACCTAAATTTATATCGCCAGTAGGCTCCTTTTCAGCAAGTATATATGGTATTTTAGGTTTTACATTACTACCTGCATCAATGGTAATACAAGGCATATTTAATAAATCTACAACTGCTCGAGTAATTGTAGCTGGACTAGGACAATTTGTAGCGTCTATCGGGGGATGAGATAGAGATATGCTTTTTCCTAATGTTACAAGCTCCATATCCGCTGCAGGTGTATAATCAATCACTTTTGCATTTACTCCAGAAATGGGTATAGTTTTCGTGGTCTCTATTGATGAAATAGTACACGCAAAAAGTGCATTTTTGGTGTTAGTAAATTTTTCAACGAAATTTTCGCTATTGTTTACTTTTAAAATGTTTTCGTTTAAATTATTGAAATTTTCCAAATTTTTTTTATTTTCCATAGTATCCCATAATTTTAATGTAATATCTTGATATTATAAATGGTTATTATAAGTATGAATAAATGATTTAATTTAATTCTATATAAAATAGTTGATTTCAAATTATTGTTTTAAAGTATTTTTTTAAAGTATATTCCTATAAAAAAGAAAAAATTATAATATAAATATATAATAAGATATGTGATAATTTAGTTTAGTATTTTATTAATTATTTTAAAACTGCTCCTTCGTCTGCAGATGAAACTAGCTTAGAGTATCGTTTTAAGTAACCTTTAACGTTTAACTCGGGTTTTTTCCAGTTCTTCAATCTTTTATCTAATTCTGCATCATCTACGAGTAAATCAATAGATTTTTCAATCATATCAATTTTTATAATGTCCCCATTTTCGATTAATGCAATAGGTCCGCCCGCTTGTGCCTCAGGTGAAATATGCCCGATACAAGGTCCTCTACTACCACCGCTAAATCTACCGTCAGTAATTAAAGCTACACTATCATCTAAGCCCATTCCACAAATTGCAGATGTTGGGGAAAGCATTTCTCTCATTCCAGGACCGCCCGCAGGACCTTCATATCTTATAATTACGACATCGCCTTTAACAATTTCATTATTGAATATAGCAGTAATTGCATCTTCTTCTGAATTGTAAACCTTTGCAGGTCCTTCATGTTTGTGCATTTTAGGGCTAACCGCACCGATTTTAACAACACACCCATTTGGAGCAAGATTTCCTTTTAAAACTCTCAAACCTGCGGTTTTGTGAACAGGTTCTTCAACACTTCTTATAACTGTTTTGTCAAAGTGTTTTACTTTTTCAGCTATTTCACGTGTAGTTTCCCCAGAAACGGTTTTAACATCCCTAATAGTGTCTTTTAAAACGTTTAAAACTGCAGGTATGCCTCCAGCCTTATGTAAATCTACCATATAGTGGCATCCACCCGGGCTAATGGACGTAATATGTGGTACAGCATCTGAAAGTCTGTCAAAATCATCTAATGTGATAAATTTCTCGCTTATTTCGTTTGCAATTGCGGGAATGTGTAATGTTGTATTTGTGGAGCCACCTAATGCAAGGTCAACAAGTATGGCATTTTCAAATGCTTCTTTTGTTAAAATGTCAGTAGGTTTTACGTCTTCTTTTACCAAATCTACAACTTTCATACCACTTTTTTTAGCCAATCTAACTTTTAAAGCATCTACTGCAGGAGTTGTGGCACACATTGGGAGTGAAAGACCCAAAGCTTCAGTTAAGCAAGCCATACTGTTTGCAGTGAATAATCCTGCACAGCTACCAGCTCCTGGACAAGCACAATCTTCAATTTCTAAAAGTTCTTTTTCGGTAATTTTTCCAACGTTGTATTCCCCTACGCCTTCAAATACGTTTATCAAGTCGTAGTTTTTACCTTTAAGTTCTCCAGGCATCATTGGGCCACCAGTAACAACTATGAATGGAATATCCAACCTTAAAGCACCCATAATCATTCCAGGTACTATTTTATCGCACGCAGGTATTAAAACTAAACCATCAAAGCCGTGAGCTTTTGCCATACTTTCAACAGTATCCGCAATTAACTCTCTTGATGGTAAGGAGTATTTCATACCCTCATGACCCATAGCAATACCGTCGCAAATCGCCATTGTATTAAACTCAAAAGGAGTACCGCCATTAGCGTAAATACCCTTTTTAACAGCTTCAGAAACCTTATTTAAATCAATATGCCCAGGTACAACCTCGGTAAAGCTGTTTACAACACCAATAAATGGTTTTTCGATTTCTTCATTAGTGTATCCGCAAGCTTTTAATAAACTTCTGTTAGGGGCTCTTGAAACACCTTTTTTAACATTGTCACTTCTCATATTCATCATAACACCGATTATAGTTGATTTAATTCATATTTGGTTACAATTTTATTTTAATAATTTAATAATTTAATTATTAATTAATTTACTTAGATATTTATATCTATCATTTTTAAATCTATCTTATTAATTATTCTTTTATTTTTTTGATAATTGCCAACGAAAGATATTCTTTAACTAAATTAAAATCTATTTCGTCCATTTTTCCAAAATCTATTTTTTGGTTATCACAAGTTACACGATTTACAATACCAATAATGTATTTTTCTTTATTATTCATTAATTCTTTACAATTTTTAAGTTTTTCTTCTAAATCATTGGTTTTCATAATGACTACAGTGTCAAAATGTTCTAGAGTATTTTCTAAATCTTTTCCTTGGGGCAATATTGCTAATTTTTCATCTCCTTCTACGAGGGGAATGTTTAAAGCACTAGCTGCAGCGAAAGGTGATGATATGCCGTTTAAAATCTCTACGTCAATATTATTATCTTTTAATCTATGCCAAACGTATGAGAGGGTACTGTATAATGTTACATCCCCAATAGTAATTATGGAGACTTCATCCTCTGAATTAATAATTTGCTCTGTTGCTTCATCCCAATGTTTTTTCAATAGCGTTTCATCTTTGCACATGGGGAAAAGTAATTCTACAACTTCAGTTTCAGGATTTAAAAATTCTTTAACTATTTCATAAGCTACTGAGGTTTTTCCGTGTTTAGAAATTGGCACAAATAATTTTTTAGTGTTTTTTAAAATTTTTTGAGCTTTTAATGTTATCATATCTTTAGAACCTGGGCCAACACCGATTCCATAAACTTTTTTTACAACCATAACTATCACATAGTACTTATTTTGTTTCTAATTTAGCAAATTTAATAATTTAATAAGTTAATAATAATTTTAAAATTATATTGTAAATTAAATTTAAATCGTATTTTTACATTCTATATAAAAATATACATAGTTTTCTATTTAACCCCTTAATTTTTATATTATATATACAGGCGACTAATAGACTATTGAACAATTTAATCCAATCGATATTCATAAATAAATATTCATAAATATGAACTCTAAAATAATCAATAAATTCATATTGGAATAAAGAAATAAATATATAATACTAAACTTATAAATTATTAAATAAATCTAACCAAAATCGACATTTGTGTGATATTATGGATTATTTGAATTTTATGCTTTTTGGAAATACGATATTTGAGTATGTCATGTTGATAGTGTACATTTTTTTGGGCGTAATTGCCGGAAAAGTCTTAAAAATATTAATTGAAAAATACGCTAAAAAATTAGTGGGAAAAACGAAAACCGTATGGGACGACGTTGTAATTGATGCTGTAAAATTACCACTTATGATTGTAGTATTTGCAATATTCTTTAGATATGGTATGTTAAGTCTTAATTTAACGCCAAATTTAATAACATTGGTAAATGAAAGTGTAAATGTAGTTTATATCTTAGCTTTATTAATATTTACTTTAAAATTTGTTGACGATGTTTTTATCTATTGGATTATTCCAAGGGCTGAAAAATCGGAAAGTAAATTAGATGACCAAATTATACCCCCTGTAAGGAAATTATTGAAAATCTTCATTGTTATCGGGGGTATTTTACTAATGCTAGCCAATTTACAGGTTGACATATCCGCACTACTAGCAGGTATCTGTATAGGTGGTTTGGCAGTAGCATTGGCTTCACAAGATACGCTTGAAAATTTTTTGGGCGGATTAATCATAATTTCCGATAAGACATTTTTAATACACGATTGGATAAAATGGGGCGGTGGAGAAGGTGTCGTTGAAGAAGTGGGTATTAGAAGTACCAAAGTTAGAACTTTTGGGGATACCATTATAACAGTGCCTAATGGTGATTTGGTAAAAACAGAGGTTGAAAACTATTCTGCAAGACGAAAAAGGCAGGTAAAAACCACAATTGGGGTTACTTACAGCACAACACCCGAAAAAATGGTAAAAGCTAAGGAAATTATTAAAGATATATTGGATGAGCATCATGGAGTAGTTGACCCAATCAGAGTTTCATTTACAGAATTTGGAAATTTCTCACTAAATATTAGGGTGGAGTACTTTGTCAGAGAATTTGGTTTTGATTACTTCCTTACAACCGTAGACGAAGTAAATACAAAAATAATGACTAAATTCAGAGACGCAGGAATAGACTTTGCATTCCCTACTCAGACATTACACTTAACAAATGATGACGATGCACTAAATGTTAATTTCATTGGTGAAAGGGAACAATAATTGAAATAAACTAATAAAATAATAAAGTAATATAATAAATAAATACTTAAATCTATTATTTTTTAAAATTATGCGATTATCAATTTATATATTAAAATACTTAAAATTTTAACGGGGCTAAGGTAAGATGGCATATAATAAATATCGAAAAGGTTCAACTTTTGAAAGAGAATTAAAAAAAAATTTAGAAAATAAAGGCTTTGCAGTTATCCGAAGTGCAGGAAGTCACGGTGTTGATTTGGTTGCAGGTAAAAGTGGAAAGCACTTTGTATTTGAGTGTAAATCAACTTCTAAAGAAAAAATGTATATACCTAACGAAGACGTTGAAAAATTAGTTGAATTTTCCGAAATTTTTGGAGGGGAGCCATATCTTGCCGTAAAAATTATGAACAAATGTTTATTTATAAATCCCGATGATATAGCTTCAGCAGGTAAAAATTACGCTTTGGATTATACAAAATTATGTCCTTTATCTAGAGATATTGACGAACTAGTTGGAAAAGATGTTCAAAAAAGATTGATTTAAATAATTTGTAAGTTATGCTATTTTTAAGTTATACTATAACTTATAATATTTTATTTTATAGTTATTTTATGATATATTATAGTATTTTATCGTATTAATATCTTATTTTATATTTTAGTAGTTATTTAATAGATTACTAAACTATTATTCAATTTCCATAGTTGCATTTTCCATTAACATTTTTAAAACTGTAAAACTAATAAATGAAGCTCTTTTAGGTTTAACAATCAATGCGTTATGCGTGTTTTCTTTATGTATTCCTATTAATATGGAAGCAGTCCTTTTTTCATCTGCAGGTAGTATCGCAATTGAAACTCTGCAATCATCCGCAAAACAAGTGCCTACGTCTTGTATTTTATGTAATCTAATCCCATCTTTTTTATATTTCCTATTTATTTCTTCGGATAACACCACACCTTGGTTTAAAAGAGTTATAAATAATGTAGCCGTTTCATCGTCCATAATTGCATTATCTAATAATTCTCCCTCTTCATTTATCAATTTTAGTATGGCATTATCCCCATACGTAATGTCAAGTTTTTTACCTTGTGCACCCATTACTGCCATATTTTCACCTTTCGGGCTTCTTTCATCTCTTCTACAATATATTATATTATCAATTTTTTGCAAGAGTGTTTTTAAATTTTAATACTGTATTTTTATATTTATGAATAATATTAGATGATATTTATTAAATGATATTAACTTGAAAAACATTAATTTGGCATTATTTAGGAGTTTTTTTATTAAGTTATATCTCGTTAAATTTATTATAATAAATATATTGATACCTTATTTAAAAAACTTGTTATTTATTCATAAAAACATATGACTATTAAATTTTTAATATACCCCATTAGCAGTATAAATATTATATGAAGTGCCGATAAACGCAATAAAAAAACTAAAAATAAAATAAAAAAAGAATTTTACAATATGGATATTACAATTCTTTTAGTTTCGGACTCTGGAATATGTACAAATTCCAATAAATCTTCTTCTACATCTTTTAAATCAAACTCTAATAGTCCCATACTATCGTGATGGGTATCTATTCTATAATGAGTATCTGTAATGGATTCAATAGTACCTTCAACATGTGCACGTCCAAAATAAACTTCAACGTAATCATCTTCATCAACATATTTTTTTACGTAATCAACTAATTCATCATAATCCATAGTTCTTTCAATAATTTCCATTCCTTCAATATCTTTTTCATAACTCATATAATCGCCTTTCCATTTTTTCATCAATAATTATTATCTTTACCTATTTAATTATATGATAGTTATTAATCTATTAATCTATTAAACACCCATAATAGTTCTAAATAAGTTTCTAAGACCTGGTGCTAGTCCCAATGATAATACCGCTATTTTTAAAATATTTCTAAGATTTTTATTTTCAACTTCCCTATTGAATAACTCTAATACTAGCACTACTACGATTAGTTTTAAAGGTATCATGGCATAAGGGCCAAGTAAATCCATAAAGAATCTTGGTACCGGGTGTTGTTCCCAATAACCATAAACTGCAATACCCACAGAAGTAGCAGAGGCGTCAACAAGTTGAGAAAATATTGTATACTTATCTAATTTTTCAATTTTTGATTTCTTAATCCTGGTTAGTAATAATATCGATAAAACATAGGATATTGCAAGTATCACTGCTACAAGTGTAAATGCTTCAATATGCACTATTCTTTGAGCAAATTCATATAAAAAATACAATATCGGGATTACCGCCATTACTATAGAGCCTAGGTAATATTTTTTCTTCAATAAAGCTCCCGAAATAATCAAGGAAAGTAAATAGTAAGCCCCAATTAATATCACAATTCCGGGAGTAACTGTATAGACTAATCTCTCAATAACGCCAGCATCAACTAATGCACGCATAAGTGTAATTAATATGATATAGAAGATTGTTACTTTCGCAAATTTCTCATCAATTTCTATTTGGAATCTTTGAGCTATTTTATAAAATAAATAAACCATTACAAATAATAATATCCCGTAAGTAAATTCTTGAACTAGATTGTAGCCTGTTCCTGCTTCTATTGGATAAATATAGTGTTCATATATAAAATTGTCGATAATCTGAATTATATCCATTTTTACACCGAATTAAATTATTATGACACATTATGTACATACCTTATAAAATACTTTTGAAATATTGTTACCTCAGATAAATATGTGTGATATTTCTTTATAATATATTTTAAAAAAAGTAATATATATTATTATATAAATTAAAAATAAATTAAAAATAAAAATATGTATTATCTAATTAGAATTTACTGACTTTTTTGATAATCATACCTTCAACATTCACTGGGTAAATACGTCTTGCTAAAGTAATGGCATTGGTAAGCATTTCTTCAGAATCTGAATAAACGGTATATAATATATCGCCCTTTTTGACATTATTTCCAATTTTAACATTTAACATAATACCCGCTTTTTTATCAAAAGGAGCTCCGGCCTCTTTTACAACATCTATCAATCCTTTGTTTGAAACTTTAGTAATGTAGCCTCTTGTAGGGGAAACGATATCGTAGCTATATTTGGCTATTTTTATATCTTCAGATTTCAAATTGTTTAATTTTTTTAAATATGTTTTTTCAATATTTTGGGCATCAATTTTATTTTTCTTGTCTTTTTTACCTTTTTTACTTAAGTTATCTTTTTTAGCGATATTTTCTGAATTTTCTTCATTTTTATCCTGAGAATCTGAATCAGAATCTAAATCTACACTTAAGTTTAAATTTTCAAATAATTTTTCACTTACGTTATAATTTTCATCAAAGCTTATATTTTCCGAATTTTCACTTTTCGACTTTATTTTCACTTTATTTTCATACTGTTTATAAATTATTTCTCTAAATTTGTCAAGAGCTTTGCCTGAATACAATATTTCTTTTGCAGCTTCCATTCCATCTCCTTTCATTGATGCCCCACTTAGTTCTAAAAGTATACCTGCAATAGATAACGATTTTTCAATTAAACTTTCTGGTGCTTCTTCTGGATGTTCAAGAGCTTCTAATGCTTCTTTCATTTCTAAAGCAGGACCTATTGCTCTACCTAGTGGCTGACCGCCGTATGTAATAATACACTCGACTTTTATTTTCAACAATTCTCCAAGTTCTATAAAACTACTTGCCAATTTCCTTGCTTCGGCTTCTGTTTTTACTTTGGCACCTTCTCCAATAGGTATGTCAATTACTAAACATTTTATACCCATTGCAACTTTTTTGGACATTACACTTGACAACATTAAGCATTTAGGATTAATAGAGAGCCTACTTTCCACATTTATAAACATATCGTCCACTGGTGCTAAACTCATACCTCCTGCCCAAATTAAGCAACCGCTAGTGTCTCTAATTAAGTCCATTATCTCGTTTTTAGTGAGGGTAACGTTTGTTACAACTTCGAGTACATCTGCAGTACCTGCACCACTAGTAATAGCTCGGGATGACGTTTTAGGTATTTTAACACCTGCAGCCGCTACAATAGGAACAACAAGCAACGCATATTTATTTCCAGCAATACCTCCAATACTGTGGACATCTACAACTGTATCTCTACCCCAGTCTAATAAATCACCGGTTGAAGCCATGCTTTTCGTCATATCAACAATTTCGTTCATATTCATATCATTTATATAGCTACCTGCTACAAATGATGATATTTCAGTGTTTGAAAGTCTACTAATCTTTAATTCTGCAATAAGTGTATTTATATCCGTGGTAGAAAGAATTTCCCCGTTAAGCTTCTTTTTAATGATTTTTATGGATTTTGGTACAATAGCCTGTTTTAGTTCTATATCGTGTCCTTCCTCTAATTTTAAAGTAATATGTCTAGTTATGCCCACTTCTCCAGGTTTTACAATAGTGCTTGTAGAGTGTATAACCACAACTAAAGAACTACCTTGTACTTCTAAAAATAGCCTGTCCCCTACTTTATAACCACTTTTCTTTAAATCTTCTTCATTAATTACAACAGAATTTTTTTCGATATCTAAATCAACATATTTTACTTTTAAAATCATTAAATCGCCTTTTAGATTGTATAATTTATGAAATTGTACAATAGGATAGTAAATTTTAGTAAAAATTTCTATAGATATTTATGAATATTGTATTATATTCATTTTTCTATCTAGTTTTTGAAAATAATAAAATAATAATAAAATAATAATAAAATAATATAAAAAAATAAAAATAAAGAAATAAGTTTATTTTATTTCATTTTATTTAGTGAATTTTTGAACCAAGGTCAATATCCCTATCTAAAGTTAATAAACTTACAAGTTTATCGTCTTCAGCAGCTAAAAGCATACCTTGTGATTCAACACCGCATAATTTTGCAGGCTGTAAATTACAGATAACTATGATTTTTTTACCAACTAAATCATCGATTTCGTAGTCTTCTTTTAAACCTGAAACAATTTGTCTTGTTTCTGTTCCAATGTCAACCATAATTTTGTATAACTTTTTTGACCTTTTAACTTCTTCAACTTCAACTATTTTACCGACTCTTAAGTCGATTTTTGCAAAGTCGTCAATACTGATGAGTGTATTTTCTTCGCACATGTTTTCACCATTTTTATTTTTAGTATCTTTTCCTTGACTACTTTTATTTTCATCTTTTTTATTATTATTGTTTTTTCCGTCTTCTTTTTTACTATTTTTATCTTTATTTTTATTTTTCTTTTCTTCCGCTTTTATCAATTTTTCAAGTTTTTTCTTCATCATCGCAATTGATTCATCGCTAATTTTTGAAAATAAAATTTTTGGCTTTTTAAGTTCGTTTCCTCTAACTTCTAAGTCATTTTCTTCATTCATTAAATCCAAGAGTGCAGAAGTTTTTTCAGGCATAAATGGGGATAACAAATAAGTAAGGCTTTTTACAACTTTACAGCAAGTATAAATCACTTGTTTAAGTCTTTCTTCATCTTCAATTGCCCAAGGTTCGTTTGATTGGAAGTATCCGTTTCCTTCTTTTCCTAAAAGGATAATTTCCATAAGCGCATCCTTAAAGTTAAATTTTCTTATCAATTCATCTACTTTAGAAACTGTTTCTTCAGCTTTTAAAAGTAAAGCTTTATCTACATCAAGTAAACCATTTTCATCAACTAAAGGTACTTTATCGAATTTTCTGTTTGCAAATACTAATGAACGGTGTGTAAAGTTACCGATATTATCAATTAATTCAGTATTAACTCTTTTTTGGAATTCATCCCAGGAGAAGTCTGTATCTCTATAAAGTGGTGCATTTGCAAGTAAGAAGTACCTTAAATAATCGGTGTTAAAGTTTTTAACAAAGTCAGAAACCCATACAACCCAATTTTTACTGGTACTCATTTTTCTACCTTCTAATGTAAGGTATCCACCACTTACAACCGCAGTAGGCATTTTATAGCCATTTACTTTATTAATTCCCTCTAACATTCCAGGCCAGAATACCGCATGGTGCACAGTAATATCTTTTCCAATAAAGTGAATTATTTCACTTTCTTTTTTATTTTCGCTTTCTTCATCTTCATTATTTTCTTTATTTTCTTTCCAAAGAATTTCCCATTTATCGCCTAAAGCTTTACTGAATGAAATATAACCTATAGGAGCTTCTAGCCATACATACATTACTTGGTCCTCACAACCCGGAATTGGTACGCCCCATTTTAAGTTCCTTGAAACGTCCCAGTCGTGTAATTCATTAACCCAGTTTAAAGCAAGGTTTTTAACATGTTCAGGCATTTTTTCAGCTGAATTAAGGTATTTAATTAATTCATCTTTTAAAGCGCTTAATTTAAAGAAGTAATGTGTCGACTTTTTTAATTCAGGTGTTGAATTACAATGTACGCAGTACGGTTCTTTTAATTCTGTAGGTTCAAGGTGCCTACCACAAACTTCACAGTGGTCACCTCTTGCTTCACCACCACAAAATGGGCACAATCCTTCTACATATCTATCTGCTAGGTATTTATCACATTTTGGACAGTAAAATTGTTCAATCTCTTTTTCATAGATGTATCCAGCTTCTTTTAATTCTTTGTAGAATTCTTGAGAAGTTTCAATATGTACATCACTATGTGTTTGTCCAAAGTTATCAAATTCTACGTTTAAAGTGTCCAAATCGGCTTTAATCGCATTATGATATCTTGTAACAATATCTAATGGCGTAACCCCTTCTTTTTCGGCAGTAAGGGTAATAGGGACGCCGTGATTATCGGTACCACCAATATGGTAGACCTCTTCACCTTTTAATTTTAAAAATCTTCTATATACATCCGCAGGAATGTATGTACTTCTTGCATGACCCAAATGTAACGGTCCGTTAGTGTATGCCAATGCAGTAGTTAATAAGTTTGCCTTTCTTTGCATTTTTTCCATAATATCACCATATAAGCTTAATAATAATTTACTATACAATCTATTACTATTTTTAATATATATAATTATTAGCCTATGAAATTTAAAATAGTTATTAGGTTTAAAACAGATAATAAATTGAATAATAAAAATAATAAGAAAATAATAATAAAATAATAAAATAATAATAATAAAATAATAAAAGTATATTAAATAAAATAAATAAAAAAGGTATTAACTTACTGTGGCAATATCCCTATAGCCGTGTTCTGACACAATACTTATTTTATCGGCAATATTTGCTTTAATGTCATATATAGTTATCTTTTCGCTTTCTTTTGGTGCAATATATCCACTACTTAGAGTAACAGTGTAATATATTCCATTTTTTAATACAGATAGCTTTTCAATTTCTATAACCGTATTTCCGGTATTTGTAATATTTACTACAAGATTATTGTTATCTCCAGAATCAATTTTAATACTGTTAATCAAGATTTTTTCATGATTTTTTATAATTATATTATCATAGTGTTCATTTTGCGAATTCATAACCTTTTCAAAATTATGGTCTGTTGTTATAAATATCATAGATAAAGAAGCTAATAATATAACAATAAGGCCAGAAATACCTACAACTTGCGAAAATCCCATAGTATCCTCTTAATTCCTTTCCTTTATTTCCTTTTAATATAACGTTATGACATGTTCTTAATATGCCAAAGATACATCAACAATATTATATAATTATAAAATAGCTTTTAAAATATAAAAATTTAATTAAAAAATTATTATAAAATAATTATAAAATAATTATAGATTTTATCAAAATACTCAAAATCTTTAAAAATAAAAAGTGAGTCTGGAGAGATTTGAACTCCCGATCCTCGCCGAGTCAAGGCGATGTCATAGCCAACTAGACCACAGACTCAATACACTAGTTATTAAATGTATTTTAGTTGACAAGATAATAAATCTAATATATATAAAATTTGATATAATATATAAATCTTTCGATATGTAAACTTATTAATATAAAAGTAATTTATCAAAATAAAAATAAAGTAAAATATTAAAATATTAAAATATTAAATTTTACTCGTTTTCTTTAGGGCAATACTGTTTTTTATCTTTATTCTTAAGGGTAGTTATATAGGCACTTAATCCACCTACAAGTGCTACAGTCTTTTTATCGTCCCTAAATACTTTTTCAATGAATCTTTTTTCTTCGTAGGCAATTTCAACTGCATAATCCAATGTTTTATCATGAAGTAATTTTTCATGCTCTGCAATGTAATGTGTTGATAAGTTACCATCTAAGAAATCTTGCTCTTCTAATACTGACTTATGGAATGGTATATTAGATATAATTCCAAATACCATGTATTCAGAAAGCGCCCTTCTCATTCTGACGATTGCTTCTTCTCTATTTTTACCAAAGGTTATTAATTTAGCAACCATTGAGTCATAATACGGAGGAATTTCTGCACCGCCGTACACACCACTATCAAGTCTTACACCCGGTCCACCTGGTGACCTGTAATGTTTGATTTTTCCTGGAGACGGAATGAAGTCGTTTACTGAATCTTCAGCATTAATTCTACACTCTATAGCGTGTCCATTAAATGTTATGTCCTTTTGTTCGTATGGAAGTTTGTTTCCATATGCTATTTTTATCTGTTCTTTGACAATATCTACGCCAGTGATAATTTCCGTGATAGGGTGCTCAACTTGAACACGCGTATTCATCTCTAAGAAATAGAATTCTCCGGCGTTGTATAAGAATTCAACAGTACCTGCACTGTAGTAGTCAATACATTTAGCAGCAATTTTTGCAGCTTCTCCCATTTTTTCTCTTAATTCTGGAGTCATAATTGGAGATGGTGCTTCTTCGATAACTTTTTGATGTCTTCTTTGGATGGAACATTCCCTATCTCCTAAGTGGATGACATTACCGTGTTTATCCGCTAATATCTGTATTTCGATGTGTCTTGGTTTTTCAAGATACTTTTCAATAAAGATTGTCGAATCTCCAAAAGCACTTTGAGCAATGGATTTTGTAGATTGTATGGTGTCAACTAATTCGCTTTCATCGTTGGCAACACTCATTCCTATACCCCCACCACCTGCAGAGGCTTTAATAATTACAGGATATCCAATTTCTTTTGCAATCTTTATTGCTTCTTGTTCGTCTTCAATAGGTTCTTCTCGACCTGGTAATACTGGAACGCCTGCTTTTTTCATGGTTTTTTTAGCATTAATTTTGCTACCCATAAGTTCAATAGCTCTTATAGGTGGTCCGATAAATTCAATGTTTCTATTGTCACACTCTTCGGCAAATTTTGAATTTTCGGATAAAAAACCATATCCCGGGTGAATAGCGTCAACACCAGCTTTTTCAGCAATTTTAAGAATTTTTTCATAATTTAAGTAACTCTTAGAAGCCGGAGCTTCTCCAATACTGTAACATTCGTCAGCAAGGGCAGTATATAATGAATGTTCATCAGCTTCGGAATAAACCGCAACAGTTTTAATATCCAATTCTTTACAGGCTCGGATAATTCTAACTGCTATCTCTCCCCTATTTGCAATAAGAATTTTTTTAAACATGATTTCACACAATTATAGAAAATTAAATAAGAATATATTGTTTTAATTTGAGATTATTATTTTATTATCCAATATATTCTATTTTACTTTAATTTAGTCTATTTTTATTATTAGTTTTACCATTATTTTATAAATTTAAATCAACGTCTTATTTATTTAACAACCATTAAAATATCGCCAACACTAACTGATTGACCTTCGTGTACGATAATTTTTTCAACTTTTCCATCAACAGGGCATTCAACAGGGTTTTCCATTTTCATAGCTTCTAAAGTTACAATTGTGTCGCCTGCTTTTACTTCTGCTCCTTCTTTAACGTTGATTTTAGTAACCATTCCTCTAAACGGTGAATTTACTGCGCCTTCTGTCTGAGAGTCTATTTTTTCTTCTTTAGGCTTATATTCTGTACCGTAAACAGGTTCTACCTTAACTTCGTAAGCTTCACCATCGACCTCTACAACATATTGGGTAGGTATTTCAGAGAATTTTGAAACTTCTTTTTCTTCAGGGATAGGCTCTTCCTTAGCTTCTCCTCTTAAGAATTTAATAGCAACTTGTGGATATAAGGTATAAGTCAATATATCTTCAATTGCATATTTTTCACTTCTGATAAGTCCTTTTTCTTTAGCTTCTTTAGCTCTTTTTTCGTATTCTGGTTCGAGTAAATCTGCAGGTCTACATTCGATTTGTTTTTCGCCGGTTTTTAATACTCTTTTAATTAAGTCCCTATCCATTGGCGCAGGAGCTTTTCCGTAGTATCCTCTAACGTAGTTGGATACCTCGTTTGTGATAATCCTGTATCTTTCCCCGGTTAAAACGTTCATAACAGCTTGTGTACCTACGATTTGAGAGGTAGGTGTTACTAATGGGGGATAACCTAAATCTTTTCTTACGTTCGGTATTTCGTTTAAAACTTCTTCGAACTTATCGATAGCACCTTGCTCTTTCAACTGTGAAACTAAGTTAGATAACATACCGCCTGGAACTTGGTATCTTAAGATTCTAGCGTCAACTCTCTCAGATATTGGGTTTATTAAATATTTGTATTTGTTCCTAATTTCATCAAAATAGTCTCTAATTTCTGTTAAAGCAACTAAATTTAATCCTGTATCATATTCGGTACCTTGTAACGATGCTACCATACTTTCAATAGGTGGTTGTGATGTACCCATCGATAAAGGTGAAATTGCACAGTTTAATATGTCAATGCCTGCTTCAACTGATGTAATGTAAGTCATTGGTGCAATACCTGCAGTACAGTGGCTGTGTAAGTCAATAGGTATTGATACTTCTTCTTTAAGTCTTTTAATTAATTCTTTTGCATCGAATGGAGTTAACAATCCTGCCATATCTTTAATACAAATTGAATCGCATTTAAGTTCTTCGAATTTTTTTGCAAGTTCTATGTATTGTTCGATAGTATGAACAGGGCTCGTAGTATATGATATAGCACCTTGAACAGTAGCACCACAATCAACTGCAACTTTTATTGGGTAATCTAAATTTCTTACGTCATTAAGTGCATCAAATATACGTATGATGTCGATACCATTTTCAACGGATTTTTGTACGAATTTTTCAACGACATCATCTGAATAATGTCTATATCCGACTAAATTCTGACCTCTTAATAACATCTGCAAGGGTGTTTCTGTTATTTTCTTTTTTAATTCTCGTAATCTTTCCCATGGGTCTTCATTTAAAAACCTTATACAAGAATCGAAGGTTGCCCCTCCCCAAACTTCCATTGAATAAAAGCCTATCTCATCCATTTTTTCAGCAATTGGCAACATATCAGCAAGTCTTAATCTGGTTGCCATTAAAGATTGGTGAGCATCTCTAAAAGTAGTGTCTGTTATTTTTACGGTTTTAACCATTTTATCCCTCTAAATATAATCTATTAGTAATAGGATTTAGTCGTCATTAATACAGATAATTAAGTCAAATTTCATTTCGATTAATTAAGTATAAATCAAATTGTAGTACTCAATAATGATATATTTTTAAATATAGTTATGGTTATGAACATATAATAAATGATTTGAACGTTATTATTAATATAATATTTTTATGATTTAAGTTATTATTTCATAATTTCTTATTATGCAAATTACAATTAACGACCAACTGCCTTAGCCCAACTGCCATTAAATAAACCTTCGGTTTATAGCTCGCCAACTACTTTGTCGATGAGCGGACGGCAGTAACAACTTCGTAATAAAATATAATTATTATCTAAATATATAGATTTAATGTATTTCTCTATGGAGTATATTAAATTTTATATTTATAGATTATTGTAAAATCATAAAATTTTTAAAAAAAATGCTAAAACCTAGTTAATTTTTGATTTATTGGTAAAATAAACATTGCTCATCAGATGAAAATTAATTCTAATAATATGTATTATGTCCTATGAATTACAATAATATTAAACTTATAATAAAATATATTATATTAAATAAAAAATAAAATATTTGAATATATCAATTTAAAAATCGTTTATAAAAAAAGTGCTCCAGCCGGGATTTGAACCCGAGTCGCGGGCTCGAAAGGCCCGCATGATTGGCCGGACTACACCACTGGAGCAAGATACTTTATCTTATTCATAGCGTTAGCTAAAAGTCCGTATTTGACATATTAATTTACAATTTATAATAGTTTCATATATATTTTATTTAATTAAAGAGCGGACCCGGAGGGATTCGAACCCCCGATCCCCGGCTTAGAAGGCCGGTGCCGTATCCAGACTAGGCCACGGGCCCATTTTAAAAATCGAACTAATTTCTAATTCGTTAGGGCATCTTGCTTTCTGTTTTACTTCACTAACTCACAAGAGCATACTATAGGATAGCACCCATAGTATATAAATGTTTCGTTGATTTATTTTCCTAAATATTTGAATTATCGGATATTTTTAATTTTCCTTTGACTTCATTTTTCAATATATTTTTAGGTATGTATTTATATATTATAAAATTATTATATAGTTATGATATTACCTGTGCTGTATTATCGATACTGTTTTATATTTAATTAATTAAATTAATTAAAGTTTATTGAATACATTTATTAACTATTAATCTTTAATCTTATATTTCATTATAACTTACTAGATTGTGAATTATAAACTTAAACTACAAATTGACGAATCTCAAAAATAATGCTCTTTATTTTATGCCCAGGCTTTTAGAAGAGAGAGGTGTTTACATGTACAAAATATTAACTATTGAAGATACAATAAGAATTCCTCCAAAAATGTTCGGAAAACCTTTGAAAGAAAATGTTCAAAAGGTTTTAATGGAAAAATACGAAGGAATATTGGACAAAGAACTTGGCTTCATTTTAGCAATTGAAGACATTGACCAGATATCCGAAGGAGATATTATATACGGTGATGGTGCAGCATACCACGATACCACATTTAATATCCTCACTTACGAACCAGAAGTTCACGAAATAATTGAGGGTGAAATTGTTGATATTGTTGAGTTTGGTGCTTTCATAAGACTTGGACCTTTGGATGGTTTAATACACATTTCCCAAGTTATGGATGATTATGTTGCATTTGACCCACAAAGAGAAGCTATTATCGGAAAAGAGACCGGAAAAGTTCTTGAAAAAGGTGACAAGGTAAGAGCAAGAATTGTTGCAGTCAGCTTGAAAGAGGACAGAAAAAGAGGTAGCAAAATAGCTTTAACTATGAGACAACCTGCACTTGGTAAATTAGAATGGCTCGAAGAACAGAAATTAGAAGCAATGGAAAATGCTGAATAAAATGTTAAATTAAATATTAAATTAAATATTAAATTAAATACTAAATTAGTAATAAATAAAATAAAACTAAAATAAAGAATAAAAATAATAAAAATAATAAAGCTAATAATAGAAATTTATATAGTGATTATTTAAAATAATGATTTAACTTTATATTAACTAATGATTTAAATAAATATAAAATTAATTTTTAATATACCTATAGAATTCTATGGATTATTATATCTTATTTTAAATATTTTACTACTAATTATTTTTATCTTTTACAATAATACTTATTAAACTTACCAATACTATCAATAATCAAAATTAGGAGGGCAAACATGGCAAGAAAAGGATTAAAAGCATGTACAAAATGTAATTATATCACTCATGACGATTTTTGTCCAATATGTCAGAATGAAACATCTGAGAATATCAGAGGTTTATTAATTATATTAGACCCGGTACATTCAGAAGTTGCTAAAATAGCTCAAAAAGATATTAAAGGCAAATATGCGTTATCCGTAAAATAATTACTAAAATTGATATATTTTAATATAAATTAATATAAATTAATATACTAAAGCTAATGATAATTAAATAAACTAACCAACCAACGAATAATATATAATATATAAAATATATTAACAATCTTGTGATTTTATGTGTAATTACATAGTAACTGAAGAAGTACAACCTTTACTGAAAAAGCCTTTAGGTAAATTATATCCTAATATTCCTGAAGTCTTTAAAAAAGATATATCTGTATCAGATAATAATTTAATAATTGCAATTGGTGACGTTACTACTAAAAACCTAGTAGAGTATGGGGTAATTCCTAATTTATCAATTTTGGATTTTAAAACTAAGAGGGATATACCGGTAGATATACCTCACACATTTAAAAAAGTATACAATGTTGATAACCCTGCAGGTACTATATCTCAAACATCAATGGAAATAATTAAATACTTATCTGACATAGATGATAGAGAAGTAGCTTTAATAGTTACAGGAGAAGAGGATTTATTAACAATTCCTGTAATAAAATACTTTCCAATAGGTTGCTATATATTCTATGGTCAACCGGATGAAGGAGTAGTAGTTGTTAAGATAACGGAAGAATTAAAACACTATGTTAATGAAATTCTTTTTAAATTTAGAAAAAGTCCTTTTTAATAATATTACTATTAATATTATTATTATTATTATTACATATTATAAAAATAGAAATAGTTGTAATAAAGGATTTTATATAATTTAAACAAGATATTGACATAAAAAATAATTTCATAAAGGAAGTAATCAATTATTGAATTGTAATATTTTTCCCATAATCAATAATAATCAATAAATAACTATAAATAATCGTATATTGTTATGGAATATGGATTACAATATATTATGATATAATAATTATGATGATATAATAATTTGATTATCCCACTATTCATCTATCGACTATTACGACTTAATATTTAAATATCTTAAGGTAGTATGTAGTACGTATGTAGTACTTATCATATGATATTGTTTTATATTATAATGCTAATTGATTAAGATATTTCGTATATTCTAAGCAAATGCTAATAAAATATAAAATATCTGTCTTATATAAAATTTAGAAAATTAGAAAATAAGATATATAAAAATAATTTATGGTGAAATCATGGAAATAAAAGTAGTTTCAGAGAAAAACAACCCTTTATTAGGTAGAAAAGAAGTAAAATTTGCATTAACATACGAAGGTGCTACACCTGCAGTAAAAGATGTTAAAATGAAATTAGTTGCTATTTTAAACGCAAACAAACAATTGTTAGTAATTGATGAATTAGCACAAGAATTCGGTACAATGGAAGCAAAAGGATATGCTAAAATTTACGAAAGCGAAGAAGCTATGAACTCAATCGAAAAGAAATCAATCATTGAGAAAAACAAGATTGTTGAAGAAGCAGAAGAAGCTCAAGAATAATTAAACTTAATAACTAAATATAACTAACTATAACTAATACTAATTAAAATTTAACTAAATATAATTACTTAAACTATTAATTTGGATAAAAACAACCAGTACTTAATTATGTATTTAAAGGAGGAATAATTATGGCACAAAAAACAAAAAAGTCAGATTACTACAAAATTGATGGCGAAAAAGTAGAAAGATTAAAAAAATCATGCCCTAAATGTGGAGAAGGAGTATTTATGGCAGAACACTTAAACAGATTCGCATGCGGTAAATGTGGATACATGGAATACAAGAAAAACGAAAAAGTAGAAAAAGAAGAATAATTATTAATTAAAATTTAATTAATTATTCAACTATATATTTATACTATTTTTCTTATTGTTATTATTAACATTATTGTTATTTTATTTTATTTTATTTTTGTCATATTTTATTTTTGTTTTCTTATTTAACGGAATTATCTTCAGATTTTGCATAGATTATTATTTTATTCAATATTTCAAGAGCATTTTCCATATCCTTATTATTGATGTAAACATCAAGCTCTAAGAATAAACTTTCTATATAAGAACCATAACGGTCTTGTAAAATAAGTAATTCTTTATACTCATAAATCAGTTTTCTAAATTTTTCAATTTTTATTTCATCCATGCTATCTTTAATGTTTTCCCAAACTGTGGTTTTTTTCATATTCATTATTTCCGCAGTTTTACGAACACTCTTTCCATCTACGAGAAGCTCTTTTATCCTGTATTTATCATATTTCGTAATTTTTTTAGGTCTACCAACGTTATCGGTAGTCTTTATGATAACTCCACATAATCTTAGCTTTTCCATAGAACTTTTATTTTTTTCATCCATTAGATTATATATCGATTGAGGCATAATTATTTCATCGTAGTCCTTTTGAATAATCTCTTCAACTTTTTTCTTTGTAAGATATTTAGATGTTTTATATACTTTATATTTGGAATTTAGATTATTTTTTAGCTTATCTAACTCATCCAACTGTGTTACCTGGTTTAAATCGCCTAAATCTTCCTTACTACTATCAATATTTTCATCATTTTTAGAAATATTTTCATCTATTTTGTCCGGATTTTTTAATTCGTTCAATTCGTTCATAATATCTTTATTTTACTTTAAATCTTCAAATTATTTATAATTTATAAATTATTTTATAATATTTTATAAGTCGTACCAATCATCAATTTTATCCAATTCCTGTTTTAAATCTACAACTGTTATTCTAATATAACTCATAGTAGTCCCAATTGACTTATGACGTAAATATTTACTAACCTTTTCAAGTGGTACGCCATCATTTAAGAGGTGTAGTGCCCTACTTCTCCTAAATGTATGGGTAGATATATCCTTGTCCAAGTCCGCTTTTTTTGAATACTTTTTGGCAAGTTCCCATACGTATTTGCGATTATTAAATCTAAATAATTCATCTTCGCCACTTAGGCCTTTAAGTACTATATACTCTTTAATGTCATTAATAAGCCAGTCGGGTATTAAACAAACTTGAAAATAATCCGTTTTTGTATCCCATAATTTACAAACTCCTTCTTTAAGTTGTAAATCTTGTACTTTTACTTTTAACAATTCTGAAACCCGTAAGGCCATTCCATATAGCATTTTAAAGAATAATCGATGTTCGCTATAGTCTATAGCATCTATGAAAACCTTAAGTTCTTCCTTAGTTAACCATTCTTTACAATAGTGTTTTTTAACCTTGTATTGTTTGTTTTGATTACCTTTAGAGTTATATTTAGAACCATTTTTCTGAACATTATGGCTATTAATTATATCCGTCCGCATATTTTCCCTTTGCCTTTTTAATTATCATATTACCTTTTATTTTTTATTAAATTTATAATTAACCTTTTTTAGTTTAAATATAATTACTTAAATACTTAAATAGTAAAATATTCAAATACTTATATATCTAAGTATTTAAGTAATTATATACTTAAATAGTCAAATTTTTAAATTACTTAATTGGGTAGTTTTGTCCGGAAATTTTTAACTGACAATTTCTATATTTTGTCTGCTTTATATACTAACGTCGAAAAACAATAAAATGTGCTTTTTTTAAAAATAATGGTTAAAATATAGATTTCAGAACACTATCATAATTCCGTAAAATACCGCAAATATCCTTAAAAAATATAATATTAAATATAAATATCAACTAATAACGTAAAAATAAATAAAAAAAAGAAAGGAATGACTTAATTCATGTCTTTAGTCCATTCAGCAACTGCTTCAGGATTGTTTTTAATCCATTCTTTTGCAATTTCTGAAGGGTCTTCATTTAAGTCACTGTATTTGTATACCCATTCGCTCTGAGTTGCAGAGGATATGTTGAATTTTTGGAAGAATGAATATACTTCAGGATTATCGTCCTTAAAGTCTTGTCTAACGATTGTGTACACTTGTTCTGTACCGCCGTAAACCTTTTTAGGGTCTTCCAACATTGTGATGTTGAATTTAACAAATGCGGATTGTGGTTCCCAAAGAGTAACTACAACAAATTTCTCGTTTTTAATTGCTTTATCCAATTCTGCAATCATAGCAGGTGTACTGCTAGTTTTTAATTTAAAGTCTGCTAATTCATAGTCTGTAAGTGCTTTTTCTGTATTAATTACAACACCTGCACCAGGTTCGATACCTACGATTGTACCGTCGAATTTTTCACCATTGCCTTTTAAATCAGCAACAGATTTTATTCCGCTATCATATACGTAAGTAGGTACTGCTAAACCAACACAAGCTACATCTAAGTTAGCATTTGCTTTATCTAGTTTATCGCCATACTGTTTCCAGTATTCGGCATGTGTAACAGGCATCCATGCTGCAACTGTACCATCTAATTCGCCATCTGCCATCTGAGCGTATACGATACCTGCATCTAATTTCATTAATTCAACAGTGTATCCTTTTGATTCAAGTATTTCTTTTACTACTTCTGATTTAACTGTAGCGCCAGGCCAAGGAGGTAATCCTAATTTTACGACTTTTTCGTCGCTTTTATCTGTCGAATCATCTGATCCGACACATCCTGCAAAAGTTACCATTAGTCCTAATAATGCAACTATCAATACTTTCGCAATGTTTGAACTTTTTAAATAATTCATTGGTTTAATGTCCAAATTAACACCTTTGAGTTTATTTTAATTTAAATAAATATTATTAATATTTGTAAGATTATTAATGAAAATTTAAATTAGCCAATGTAAATTAACTAATTACTTTATTTACTTGATTATTAACTATTTTTAACAAGATTTCTGGTAATTCTATCAAAAATCACAGCTAAAAATGTTACAGCAATGCCCGCTTCAAGTGCCGGGGCTAAACTATATCTCTGAATTCCAGAAATAATGGAATCTCCCAAACCACCTGAACCAATAAATCCAGAAATTACAACCATTGAGAAGGAAAGTAATATCGTTTGATTTATTCCCATGAGTATGGAGGGCATAGCTGTAGGTAATTCTATTTTGGTCAATATCTGCCAAGAAGTTGCCCCAAATGACTCACCAACTTCTACAAGCTGATTAGAAACTTGTTCAATACCTAATGCAGTTAACCTGATTGTAGGGGGCATCGCAAATATTACCGTTGATAATACCCCTGGCGCAACACCTGTTCCAAAGAAGAGCACCGCAGGTATTAAATAAGCCAAAGATGGCAAAGTTTGCATAAAATCAAGTAATGGATTTAGCAACAATTCAATCTTTTTACTACGAGCTTTTAATATTCCCAACGGTATACCAATAATTAAAGCGATTAAAGTCGAAGTTATTATCAAAGCAAGGGTATTCATTGAGATTTCCCAAAGTCCCATACTTATAATGGTTATTAAAAATACAATTGCAAAAGGAACTGTTTTTAAATTAACCACTTTCCAGACAATTAAAGCTATAATTGCTACAAATATTAATGGAGGGATTATTAAAAGTCCGTCGTTAAAAAGAGTTACAACATATTTTATAATTTCAGATAAACCATCAAAAAACCAAGAGTAGTTATCAACAAGGTAATTTATAAAATCTACAAGTAAATTACCTATTTCAATTTTAGGAATTATTTCTTCATACAAAATTTCACTCTCTAATTTATGTTTTTATATTATTATTTTGCCATTATTTTTACTATTTAACTAAATTAATTATTTTTTAGTCTTTAATTACTTCTACTACGTCCTTTAAATCCACATATCCCATAAATAAACCATCTATATCAACAACTGGTACAGGGTGTTCAGAAGTTATAAATACTGGTAATACTTGGTTTATTGTTTTAATATCTTCCACAGTTTTTGTTTTAATAATACAACCTGCAACTGATTTGCAAGCTTTTAACTGCTCTGTTTCAACAATACCTACGTATTTTCCACCATCTAAGACGTAAGCGTAATCCATTTCTAATTTTTCAAGAGTTTGAATAGCTGAAGAAATATCCGTATCAATTGTAATTGTCATTTTTGGTTTTTTCATTAACATTTCTACACGTATAACGGTAGTTTTGTCAACTTCTTTAACAAAAGACTCTACAAAATCGTTCGCAGGCTCTAAAAGTATCTTTTCGGGGGTACCCATTTGAACAAGTTCTCCCTGTTCATTTAATATCATAATTTTATCCCCAAGTTTAATAGCCTCATTTAAATCGTGGGTGATAAATATAATAGTCTTTTTCATTCTCTTTTGGATTTTAAGCAATAGTTCTTGCATTTCTACTCTTATAATAGGGTCTAACGCACTAAATGGCTCATCCATTAATAATATCTTAGGGTCGATTGACAAAGCTCTTGCAATACCAACACGTTGTTGCATACCGCCACTTAACTCTGTTATCTTACTCTGTTCCCAGCCTGATAAACCAACTAATTCAATAGCCTTTTCAGATTTTTCATAACGCTCATTTTGAGGCATTTTTTGAACTTCTAATCCTAAAGCTACGTTATCTAAAACAGTTCTATTTGGTAATAATCCGAATTTTTGAAAAACCATTCCAAAATATTTTGTTCTAATATCCCTTAGTTCTTTTTTTGATAGGTCGCAAATGTTTGTGCCGTCAATTAGTATCCTACCACTAGTTGTAGGAATTAATCTGTTTATACACCTCAAAAGAGTGGATTTACCACTCCCTGAAAGACCCATTACAACGAATATTTCGCCTGCCTTAACTTCAAAATTAATATTTCTAAGACCTACAACATTACCGACACGTTCTTTAATTTCGGTTCTATTCAGTCCTTCTTCGATTAATGGGTATGCTTTTTCAGGCTTTTTCCCAAAAATTTTATATAGATTATTTACTTCAATAAGTGTCATTAAATCTCCTCTAAAACAATCATATGGATTTTAAATTAACCATTAATTTTCCATATTTGTGTAAATTTAACTCATAAGTCAAAAACAATTTTAAATAATTAAATAATTAAATAATTAAATAATTTTAAATATAATTTTAAAAACGATTTTTTTTAAAATCACGATTAAAAACATAAACCTTATTTTATTTTTTACCATTTATATAACTATGGGAAAAAGTTTATATACTATTAATTTTTAAAACCCTTAAAAAGTCATATTTTTATATAATCTGCTTTATTTGCAAAGATTTACAAAATGAATATGAATACCCCTATAGAAGGTCGTATAGTATTTATAGCTAAAAAAGATAGGATTTAAAATTTTATACTATAATCCGGTATTAAAATTAGATTTATAGTCGATTTTATAAAAAATAAGATATAATAAATAAGATTAACCGCTAAAATCCTAGTTATATCCTTATAAAATAAAGAATACACTGGTTAAATGTTATTTTCCACATTTAAAACATTAAATTTAGTATCATTAGGAAATATGCCTTTTTTAGATAGATAGTTAGATTTTAAATACAATGTGCCGTTATTCTTATCTATTTGGACATTTATATCAATTCCTGAACCGTTATCTTTTAACAAATATGATATGATGTACATATTACTTTTATTTTCAAATTTATACGGTATTTGTATCTGGTTTGATTTATTCAACCCCAAATCTTTTAAATTTATATTAACTTTTTCGTTATCATAAAATGTTAAATTTAAAAAATAGTTCTTTTTAGTACTTTTTTCATCTATTAATTTTGAATCTGTTAAGTTAATTTCATAGGTATAACTAGATATCTTATTACTTGAATTATCTATACAACCACTACCTAATAATGAAAAATTTAAAGATAGAAATATTAAGAAAATGGATAAAAAACTATTTTTTAATGATTTTCCCTGTAATGGACCTTTTACCATAGTCTGTTACCTCAATATCGTAGTATTTTCCTATCTCTATAATATCCCTATCTTCTTTATTCGATGTATCTATACCAACAAGTAGCGGATAACTTCCAAATTGCCGACCAAAATACAAATTATCCCGTTCTTTAAGTTCTACAAATACATCCTTTAAAACTGTTCCTTTAGGAACCATTCGTTTTAATATTGGATTATCTATCTCATTCCTAATCTTTTCACGAAATGTCAAAAACTTATGCCTGAATTTCTGAGCCTTTTTAATATCTTTTTCTGTAATATTAGTTCCAAAGAATGGCACAACCTGACGTATATTTATTCTTCTTAACATATGCCCTGCATCGTATATTTCCATAAGATTTTCATAGTTTGTTTCAAAGGTATTTTTATTCTCTCCTTTAAGTCCAAATAATAGATTTATACCGGGTAATAGGTAAGGAAGACCGCTATCGCTTCTTTTTCCACCTTCTTCATTTAATATCTGAACAGCTTTAAAGACGTCTTCAGGTTCTGTAAGTAGGCAATTCTTTTCAATAACTTTTCTATCAAAGCTTTCAACCCCGAAAGCTGCAGTATTACCTCCCGTACAATATCTCACAAGTGTTTTAGCAATTGCTCTGCTTTCAACTTCGTGACGTGCAATAACTGAGGGATTTGCATTATCAATATGTAATACCTTAGGATTTGCAACACTATATATTCCTTTAAACAGTTTTTCAAGTGCTTCAGGATTTGGTTTGGGGATTTCATATTTCTCAGATTCTTCGCTCATATAAGAAAACATACACGGTTGACGACCTACCCTATAGTATTTAACGCCATTCTGTGCAAGTGCTTTTACTTCTTCAATTATATCGGAAATTACTCTAAACTTGGGACTTCCATATCTTTTAGGCTCTGTACAAAAACTACAACCACAATTATTGCCTTCATTTCCTTCGACACTTAAAGCACGGGAACAACCTCGGTATGTTTCAAGTTCTAATATAATATTTGGATAATTGGGGTGCATTTTTACAATATTTGCCCCCAATATTGCAAATTCTCTAATTTCATCATATTCACGTGTTTTCAAAGAATTAACCTTTGAATTAATTTTTGAAATAACATTCTTTTTGTTATTCGCACCGATTAAATTATTTTCTACAAATTCAGAAATTATATCGTTTAATACAATTTCAATATCTCCTTCAACTACAAAATCAAAGAAATATTTTAAATTATCATCGTTGTGAATTTTGCCCCCTTCCATCGAAGACCCAAATTTGGTGGCCACAGGGCCTCCAAGCATCTTATAACCCTTAAAGTTATGCATAATAGAAACAAACTCTCTAAGAGTTGCAGGATTTGCGTTTATGTATTTTCCAGGCGTATGGAATCCACAAATAGCGATTATTGCATCGTATCTGTTTAAATAATCTATTCCTTTACCATTATATTCTGTTAAATCTTCCCTAAGTTTATCGATAGTCGTGTAACTAACATCTTGTTTATATTTATACAATGCTCCTGCAACATATCTCGGGTAAGTGCCCAGGTATGGTGGAACTCCAAGCCCTGCAGGTTCGTCTGTATATCCATCGAGTATTAAAAATTTCATAATTTCCCTTATATTTTTATAATTTGTAATAAATAAGAACAATAAAATATGTTATTTATATTTTCTATAATATCTGTTAATTAAATCTACTAATTATATATATCTAAAATGAAAAATAAAATTAAATAATTAAATAATTAAATAAATATTGATAATTAAGCCGATGATGAATTAAGCTACCTGAATATTTTAAATTTAAAGATATTTTTAAATTTAAAGTATGTATGATGAACCGTATGAGCTCTGAGGCTTTAACCTTTTAGGTTAATTAATAAATGGTGATTATTCGAAATCATCACCAATAGTCTTTAAAGTAGATGATATAACCATTTCCCGAACATTTGGAATATTTTTTTCAAGGTCTTTTAATACAAAGTGAGCTCTTTTCCTAATTCCGTCACCGTTTGCCCTACTGTATGGACATTCGTCTTTATCTTTATAGTACCAAATGTCACATTCTTCAAGTGCCTTAACTATTTTCTCTTCTTTAATTGCTAATATCGGTCTTATAATCGTGCAAGGTTTTAAGTCCAAATTGAAACCAAATTCGTCAAAAGGCACATTCATAGGGGTAAATTCTTTAATAGGTGCTAAAGATTTTATCTTATCTCCTTTAAACATATTCGCAAGTATTGTATCGGAATTATCTTCAAGAGTATGACCAAAAGCTATCTTATAATTTTTATGGTTATTATAATTCTTAGAGTTATTTTTTTTATTTTCATCGGTTCCGTTTGTTTCAAAAGTTTCACAATTATCATGGATGTAATTCGTAATTATATGTCTTCTAGTAAGTGAACAAGAGAAGCAAGGTGAGTATTCTATACCTTTTACCTTTGCATTTTCTGTTAAATATCTTGACATTTCCACAACGTTACCACAATGACTAATTATTTTATGAGGTATTCGCAAGTGTTCACACTGTTCATGTACCTTTTTTAAATGAGTATTTTCTTCAATATTGCCCCAAGGTCTTTTACCATCAATGTTTAAATCGGCAGTAATGGCAGTTATGGATATACCAAACTTACGTCTATATGGTTCCAAAAGATGCAATAATGCAAGACTATCTTTTCCACCACTTAAACCAACGACAATGTTATTTCGAGGGTTTATAATGTTGTATTTTGCTACAAACCTACCCATTTTTTCAGAAATCTCCTCATAAACTCGTGAGTAAACAACAGGTATTCCAAAATCTTTTTCAATATTTTTCATTTTTTCTTTGGATAATTTTGCATATCTCTTATTTGAGACAATTAATTTATCATCCCTTATTACGACATAAGATGGATTGCAGTATTTTTTCAATTCCTTAACATCAATAGGGTAATCGATTTTATAATTTTCAGAACTTTTCATAAATTCACCAAATAATTAGTATTTTTTGTAAATATTAATTTTAAATTTTAAATTTTATATTATATACTTTACATATAAGTACATCTGTATCATTTCATCACGAATTAGTTAATTAATCAATTAATATATATAAATATATTGTTAAAATTCATATATAATCATAAATAATTATCGAATAAATGGCGTTAATTAAACATAATCCGATATTCGTTAATTTTTTTTTAAAAAAGACGAATTACACACCATAAATATAATATATAGGGTACATACATAGATATTATTTAGAAAATGGTTAGCACAATAAATTATTACAGTATTACAGTATTACAGTATTACAGTATTACAGTAATTTTATGATATATCAATAATCTATAAAAATTTGAGGTGAAGCGATTATGAAAGCAGACGCTTTTAAAATAGCAGATGGCACTTACTGGGTTGGTGTCATGGATTGGGATATAAGAATGTACCACGGTTACACGTTAAAAGGTACGACTTACAACGCTTTTTTGGTATTTGGCGAAGATAAAACCGTTTTGATAGATAACACATACCCTGGACAATCAGCGCAGATGTGGGGTAGAATCAAAGACGCATGTGAAAAAGAAGGAAAACCTTTCAAAATCGATGCAATTGTTCAAAATCACGTTGAAAAAGACCACAGTGGTGCATTAGTGGAAGCTCATAGAAAATTCCCTGAAGCACCGATTTACTGTACCGAAGTAGCAGTTAAAGGATTGTTAAAGCACTACCCTGCTTTAAAAGGTGCGGATTTCAAAGTTATAAAATCTCTTGAAACTTTAGATTTAGGCGGTAAAACATTAACATTCTTAGAAGCCCCATTATTACACTGGCCAGATAGTATGTTTACAATGTACAACGAAGAAGGAATTTTATTCTCAAATGACGCTTTCGGACAACACCTTTGTTTCTCTGAAAGATACGACAATGAAATACCTGAAAACATTTTACTCGATGCAAATAAGAAATTTTACGCTAACTTAATAACTCCACTATCTAAATTAGTACTTAAAAAGTTCAATGAAGTTATCGAATTAGGTTTACTCGATAAAATAACAATGATAGCTCCATCACATGGTCAAATTTGGACCGACCCAATGAAAGCTATTGGAGAATATCAAAAGTATGCAACCGGTCAATGTGAAAATAAGGCTACAATCGTATATGATACAATGCACGGCTCAACTCAAAAAATGGCACATGCTTTGGCAGAAGGTTTAATGAGTGAAGGTATCGACGTTGTTATGTATAATTTACATAATGATGAAAGAAGTGAAATCGTAAAAGATATGTTGGACAGTAAAGCAGTCTTATTCGGTATTCCTACAATTAATGACGTACCATACCCAAGTATTGGCGATTTAATGTACTACATTAAAGGTTTAAGATTTGCAAGAACAGGCTACAAAAAGAAATCCGTTGTATTTGGTTCAATGGGTGGAAGAGGGGGAGCTATTGAGTTCATTGCAGACGAATTAAAAGAAGCTGGGTTTGATGTTCTAGATAATTACGAATTATACTACATCCCTGACGAAGAAGAGTTAGTAAATTGCTACGATATTGGTAAAAAATTAGCAAATGCAATTAAATAATAAAATAACATAATAAAATATATTTAATATTTTAATAATTTTAAATTATATGATATTATATGCCCAATTTATGTTAAATAAAACATATGACAAATACCAATAATGGAATAATATGGATATAACCTCTATATATGTAATATTACCACTAAAATGCCCACAACTTTATTTTTTTTATTTTAATTAAATAATTCTTTTTTTAATCTTTTATCTTTTATCTTTTACCGATGTTTAAGATTTAGACTTTATTTTACGAAATTAATTCAATTAAATAAATCTTTATATATTTGATAATCCATTTTTATATTAATCTATTTTAAAAATTATTATAGTTATTATAATTTCTTAATTTAATTAATAATTGATATCACACAATAATACAAGTAATGCAATACTGATATAAGTTAGACTACAGGATGTGAAACATTGGATAGCAACACTCAAAAAAACCCTGAAGAACATGTGAAACAAGTAGAACAAATAAACCAAGTAAAGAAACAATCAACTCGACAAGAAATAAAAAAGCAACAAATAGATGAGTTAAATAAAAAAATAGATAATAATGATTTAAATTTAAATTATTTTATATTACGATACGGGGAAATTGGTACAAAGTCAAGACAAACCATGCACCGATTTGAGCGTTTACTTGCAAAAAATATAAAATCAGTCTGCGAAATGCACAATTTCAAGGTGAACGTGTATTTATTGCATACTAGATTGCTTGTAGCAACTGAAGAACAAAATACCGATAAATTAAAAGATTTGCTCGCTAGAACTCCAGGTATAGTTTCATTTAGCCCTTGTACTGTGATAATGGAGCCCACAATTGAGAAAATAAAGGAAAAAGCTTTTGAAGAAGTAGAAAAACGATTAAATGACAAAAATAATAATAATAATAAAAATAATAATAATAAAAATAATAATAATACTAAAGAGACAACTTTTAGAATTAAAACCCAAAGGATGCAAAAAAAGTTCCCTATGAATTCATTAGAAGTTAATATGGCAGTAGGTGGCGAAATGGGTGGTAAATATAACTTAAAAGTTGATTTAGTTAGCCCGGATATTTCAATTGATATAGAGTTATTAAACGATTATTCATTCATATTCAGTGAACGTTTTGAAGGTATCGGCGGTTTACCTGTGGGTACACAAGGAAAAGTGTTGGTTTTAACCTCTGACGGTATTGATAGCCCAGTTTCAGCATTTATGATGGCTAAAAGAGGCTGTAAATTAGTACTTTTACACATGAAAACTTCGGAAGAAGGTTCTGAAAAAGTTCAAAAATTGGTTGAAATTTTAAAAGATTACGACCCAAGCTTAAAGTATATTGAAGTAGATTTTAAAGAAACTTTAGGGGATATAAAAGATAATTTAATAGAATTGAAGAAAGAAAAATATACTTGTGTATTCTGTAAGAGAAAAATGTTAAAGATTGCCGAAAAATTTGCATACAAGTACAAATGCGACGCTGTAGTAAACGGAGATAATATGGGGCAGGTCGCTTCTCAAACACTTAAAAATTTAAGGGTAATCAGTAGTTGCACAAATTTGCAAGTTTTAAGACCGCTAATCGGTTTTGATAAAGTTGAAATAATGAGGTTAGCCGATAAAATAGGCACGCTTAAAATATCAACAAGTAAAGAATTACACTGTTTTGCAGTACCGAAATTCCCTGCAACTGATGCAAGAGAAAATGAAATTAATAATATTGAAGAATTATTATTAAAAAAGGAATCGGAACAAAAAGAACAAGAAGAAAATTAAAAATAAGATAAAATAAAAAATAAAAAAATAAAAAATAGTAACATAAAAATAAAAATAAAACTATAAAAATATGTAATATTTGGTAGTTATTTAATTATTTGGTGAATTTATGAAAACAGTTTTGGGAAAAATCCATTTAAGATGGTGTGAAACATGTAACGTACCAGTTTTGGATAAAGAATGTTCAAAATGTGGTAATAAAACATTTGAAGTAAAAGTAACCCCTCCAGCAGATGCAAGACCTGCATTTGAGAATGATATAATACTTATAAATGAAACATTACACAATCAATTTGGAATAACTGAAAATATCTTTGAAAATAAGGTAGCTTTAGTAAATAAGGTACCAGGCACCGAATATATGCAAGAGATAATTTTAGATGGTCAAGTAGTTGGTATTTTAAATTACAACGAAAAAAGCTGTCAATGGAAAGTTATTCCCACGATTGAAGGGGCAAGAAGGTTTATAGAAACCGTGAATAAAAAAATAATCGTTATTAAGAACGATGTACCCCCATATATTTTAAAAGGAGCTTCGATATTAAGACCAGGTTTAGCTTATGCGTCACCTGATATTAAAACAGATGACGATGTAATCATATTAGTTGAAAACGAAGAATTAATATCTAAATATGGGGATGTAAATGGAGTTTACACTGATTTGTTGGAAAAAACCCCGCTAGAAATAGATGCAAGTAAAATGGATATTTTAGGTGTCGGTAGGGCAAGAATGGACTATAAAGAAATGATAGACGCCCAAAAAGGAATGATTGCAAAAGTTAGGAAATCAGAAGAGCCAAGACCTGCAAATACGAATCCTGTAACTTCAGACTTTAAAACAATGGTGGAAGCAAATAAAACACCAATGGATAAATTTGAAACACAAGCAGTGGGTTTCATGAGAAATACTGCCGAAAAAATAAATTTACCTCCAACAGTTGCTTATTCTGGCGGTAAAGACAGTTTAGTAGTTTATTTACTTGCAAGAAACGCATTTAATAATGACCCCGAAATTGAAAAATCCCAAGCATCTTATGAAATACTCTTTAATGACACGGGTATCGAATTTGACGAGACGCTAGAAAACATTGATATAATGGAAAAACACTATGGTAAGGAAATATTGAGAACCAAATCAAGTGATTTCTGGGAATTAGTTAAAACATACGGTCCACCATCTAGAGATAATCGTTGGTGTAGTGAAGAATGTAAATTAAGACCTCTAGGTGATTTAATAGATGCCAAATACTCTAAAGGTTGCCTTACATTTGTGGGATTACGAAAATACGAGTCTATCAATCGTTCAAAGAAACCAAGAATTTGGCAAAGTCCAAATATTAAAAAACAAACATTAGCAGCTCCTATATTAGAGTGGACAGCTATGCACGTTTGGGTTTATATTTTAAGAAATGAAGCACCTTACAATGTACTTTATGAGCAGAATTTCGATAGGGTAGGTTGTTTTATGTGCCCCGCAATGGAAACTGGGGAAATTGAATTAATAAAACGTAATTATGCAGAATTATGGAATAAATGGGAAAGCTTCTTAAAACAATGGGCAGAAGAAAATAATTACGATGACGAATGGGTTAAAAAAGGTTGGAAATTGAAATATCCGAAAGATGGTAAAAAAAGAGACAATAGTGATTATACAAATTAATTCTTTAATTCTTATTTTTTACTCTTTTTTATTAGTTTAAATTTTATTATTTTAAATTTTATTTTTCTTTTTAATACATAATTTTACATATTTATCTTTAAATTTTACTTTTTATTTTTCATTATCTCTGAAATTACACCTTAATTATAAATAGTATATTTTTAATAAATTTATTAAATTATATTCATTAAAAAAGTAGTGATGTAGTGGAAAATATGGAAAGCGATTACAGAAAATTTATAAATTCATTGGATAAAGTAAAAATTGATTCAGCAAACAAAATATTTGAAATTTCAAAGGTTTTAAACGATAACGATAAAGGTAACGCCAATACAGTTATGATTGAAAATGTAAACGGTTATAAGGTAGTGGGTAACTTATGCACCCGTGAGAATGTTGCAAAAAGTTTGAATATAAAGCCCGAAGACTTGATGAATCACATGATTAAAGCAATGGAAAACGAGCCAAACGGGGAACTTGTATTGGATAAGGAATTAGAAAACCAATATGTAGACGATGAAGTGCAAAAAATAATCGAATATCCTATTCCTACATATTATGGTGAAGATGCAGGACCTTACTTGACTTCAGGTATCGTAATTGTTAAGGATAAAGACGAAGGCGTAAATGCTTCAATCCACAGAATTTTAATAAGACCAGATGGAAATTTGGTTATAAGAATGGTTGAACAAAGACACCTTCATTACATATATCATAAAAACATTGAAAACGCAATAAAAGAAGGCAAGGAAGGCATAGATGTTGCAATAGCAATTGGTGTAGAACCTGCTTTACTCTTGGCTGCATCAACTTCCGGAGATGTTTCTTTCAACGAATTAAAATACGCTTCTGCAATTATGAATAAGCCTATTAAAACTATAAGGGGTAAAACTGTTGATTTAGAAATCCCGGAAGCTGAGTTTATAATCGAAGGTAAAATAACAAATAAAAATGATGATGAAGGTCCATTTGTTGACATTACTGGAACATACGACGTTATAAGAAAGCAACCGGTTATAAAAGTAACAGGGCTTAGGACAAAAAAAGACCCGATATTCCACGCATTGCTCCCAGGTGGAACAGAGCATAAGATTTTGATGGGTTTACCTCAAGAACCTAGAATGTTTAAAGGAATTAGAAACACAGTTCCATCTGTTAAGAATGTAGCTTTAACCGAAGGTAGTTGCTGTTGGTTACATGCTGTTGTATCAATCGACAAAAAAACACAAGGCGATGGTAAAAATGCAATATTGGCAGCTTTGGCAGCACACCCAAGTTTAAAGCATGTTGTAATCGTAGATGATGATATAGATATATACAACCCAGTAGATGTCGAATATGCAATAGCTACAAGAGTTCAAAGTTCAAGAGATGTTATAATCATAGATGGTGCAAAAGGCTCTTCATTAGACCCCTCAGCAGACCATAAGATGAAATTAACTGCAAAAATGGGTATTGACGCTACAATGGATTTAACAAAAGGTAAAAAAGAGTTTATACGAGCAGTAGTTCCAGAATTTAAATAATAATATAATATAATATAATATATTGTATTTTTATTTTTATTTTTATTTTTAAATATATCACCCTATTTTTATTTTTCTTAAAATATAATATTTAATTGACATCTTAAATATATTACTTCTGAGTGTATTTTTCATAAAACGTTTTAATATATAAGATATGCTTAAATATGATTAATTTAAAAACAATATGATATCATAAGAATACTACTAAATGTATAAATAAAATTAACCCATAAGTAGTTACGATTATATATTTTTAGTATTTTTTATTTGTTTACTATATTATCATGGTGGTTAAATGCATAATGATGAATTAATTCAATTACATCAGCTTTTAGTATATATGAGAAAAGACCTCTACACTACTTTTGGTGAAGATACTTTAGGGGACAGTTTCGAGGAATACGATAACTTGAACATCAGGCCTCACCATATACACAGAACTAAATCAGAACATACTTACGCAATATTTTTATTGTCAAGTATCATAGGAAAGATATTATCTGAAAAAGGCGACGTTCCAAGAAGTGTGGCAAGTAGGTTAAAGGATACCGGGGAAAAAATTGGGAAAGAAATTGCACGGAAAAAAAGATAATTAAATTTGATAAAAAAATTAATAGATATTCTATTTTTATTTATTTTATTAGTTATTTTATGCTTTTAATTCATTGAATGAAAGTAATCTAAGTTCTGACGGTCTTTTTGACACATTAACGTTTTTACCGATAATTAATTTGGTTTTGTTATATAATTTATCAACAATTTGTTGATTTATAGGATAATCTAAAATTATAATGTCATTGTCTTTAATTTCTGGATTATCTACTAATTCTTCCATATTTATAAGCTTTTCTACGCCGTCATGTATTATACTAACCATTCCAGTTCCTTGAATTTTATCCACAATGGATTTTACACTGTTTATGTCGTTAATGTCGATTAATGGCGTTACTTCTATAGTAGATTCTATTTCTATTTTATCAACTAATTCTTTATTTTTTGAATCGTTACTTATAATATTTCCAATATTGCGTCCAAATTTATCTTCTTTTTCTTTAGATTCCTTGTATTCCTTAGATGCTTTGGTTTTACGTTTTTCCAATTCTTTAGCTTTAAATTCCGTAGATATTTTAGAATCTGTTAAAGGTTCATCTGCTTTTATTTTTTTATCTTTTTCATCATTTTTTTGTACGCGAGCTTCAATTGTTTTTCCAGATTTTTTATTTTCCATTTCTATTATCTTCTTTTTTGAAACTTCGGTTTTGGAACTATCTTTTTCCTTATTTCTTAAGTTTTCAGTTTTTACTTCGACATTCATACCTGCACTTTTTGAGGTCTTACCTAATATAGTGTCTTCGCTTTTTTTACTACTTTCACTTATTTTTGACTCTTCATTTAATTTGTCAACATCAATTATTCCTTCTCCTTTTAAGTAATCTTTTACAGGATGTGCCTTTTCAGATTTTTCAGATTTTTCATCCAATATTTGAGATTTCCCAAAATTTTCTTTAATATGCTCTAAATTAGAATTTAGCTCTTTTTTATATTTATGGTAGCCAAAACCTTCTTTATCTTTACTTTTATCTTTATCTTTTGAACCTTGAGGTATGAATTCTTCTATTTTTTTATTTTCTCTACTATTAATCCCATTACCGTTTCCATTGTTATTACTGGTTTTATACGTTTTTTCAGATTTTTCGTATTTATCAGTCTTACCTTCTTCCATATTTATATTATATTGTTCTATTGGTATTTTAGACCTTAAACATTTTAATATTTCTTTTTTAGAGGTTTCTTCAACTTCCTTACCATATGGAGCTCTTGCAACATAATCCACATCACAAGTTTGTAACAATTCTTTTAATATTAGCTCTCCGCCCCTATCTCCATCCGTAAATATCGTAGTAGTTTTTCTTTTGGTTAATTCGATAATTGATTTTGGAACAGACGTACCTTCGACAGCTACTGCATTCTTGATTCCGCATCTCAATAAATTTAAAACGTCTGCCCTACCTTCAACCACGATTACTGCATCAGAATGCACTACATTAGGTCCACAAGGTAAGTTTTCTTCACCATATTCCATAATTTCCTGTACTCTTAAGGATTCTTTTATTTCATCTGTTATTTCGTAAGAATCGACCATTTCATCCATTAATTTCTTAAGGATATTTTGAGCACGTTCGGTTATATAATGTCTTTTAGATATCCTAATATCTTCAACGTTTTTTATATTAACCGTGGCTAAACAAGGGCCTACCCTATCTATAGTCTCAAGTGTGGCGGCCAATATCGACGTTTCGACCTTATCTAAACTCGATGGTAACGTAATCTTTGCAAGAGACTTTCCGCCCATGTTCTCAAGTTCTACATCGATACGACCGATTCTTCCACTTTTTTGTAAGTCCCTTAAATCTAATTCGTTACTTAAAAGACCTTCCGTCTGACCAAATATTGCACCGATAACGTCGTGTTTTTCAACGTACCCGTCAGCCAATAATTCTGCATATATTATATATTTGCTTGTACCTAAATCCATAATAATCCTCTTGATAATTTTGATATTTTTGATAAATTTTGCTTTAAACTGTTAATATACTTACGTTATAGTTACTTTAATTTACTATATATTTGCATATAGTTATCTTATAATTTATATATTGTTATATTTGAATATTAATATATACTAATATTAAGTTAACCCATACATATTCTTTTTTATTTCGTCTTCCACAATATTTATTTACACCGTATTTGAGGTATTTCAATTTTTTAATCATATTTTACGAGTTATTAAATAATTGGGTATTATTTTACCAATATTTTTAACTTATATGCTGTTTCTTGTTTTATTCGTTTAAATTTTCAAATAGACTCTATATTATATACTATATATCCTATTTTATATTTCATTTTACTTTATTTTATTTTAGTCTAATTCATTTTATTTCATTTTCCGATTAATTTCATAAACTTTATAATAACGTGATGAGATAATAAATTAAATAAATGTCAGATGAAAATGTATAAATCATATTTTTCAATAATTTATACTAAATATGTTTTTATTGTTTTTTGTATATAAAGTATAATACAATGAATGGAAATTAAAATGTTCCAAAGCGATAAATCACATGAAATTACTGGGAATTATATAAAATTATATAAAATTATATAAAATTATATAAAAGTATATAGAATAATAAGCACATTTAATATATTTTATAAATCTAATTTAAATTAGACTATTTTAATTTTAGGACATAATAATGGGGCAAATTATGATATTAAAGAGTTTAGAGCTTCAAAATTTTAGAAGCCACAGGAATAGCAAAATTGAATTTAAAGAAGGTATCACCACAATTGTAGGAAAAAATGGCAGTGGTAAATCATCCATTTTTCAAGCAATCAACTATGCATTATTCGCCCCTTCGGGTAAAGACTACAGTTTGCAAAATATGATAAAAAATGAAGCTGATAGCTTTAGAATTTCATTTACTTTTGAAGTTAGGGGGAAAACTTACACCGTTATACGCCAAAGGAATCGAAAATCAACCAAATCTGAAAATATATTGTTTTTAAAAGACAATTTAAACGATAATATACTAGCAGATAACAATTCTAATGTTAACGCCAAGGTTCAAGAGATTTTAGAGATGGATAACAATGTTTTTGCAAATGCAATATACATTAAGCAAGGAGATATCGTAAATTTAGTTAATTTGGCTCCTAAGACTAGGAAAGATACCATAGATAAAATTTTGGGCGTGGAAAAATATGCAAAAGCCCACGAAAAAATGAAAGAGATAATAAATAGGTACGATGAAAAAATAAAGGTCTTAACTAACAATCTAACCGATGAAGAAGTTATTTACGAATCTATTTCAAAAAATAACGAATTAATTCAAAATTATAATAATTTAAAATCTGAAAACGCAAATAATTTAAAAAATCTCAAATCCAACGAAAAAGACGTTTTAGATAAATTAGATATTTTAAAAGCAAATAGTGAAAAAAATGAAGAATATAATTTAAATCTGCTAACAAATAATGGAAAAATCGATAAATTGAATAATAATATATCTAATTTATCAGACGATAAGAGCATATTAATTGATAATAAAACTAAAATATTTGAAAAAAAGGAAAATTACAAAAAATGTATGGTTTTAATGCAAAAAATGGATTTAGTAAATGAAAAACTGTATAATAAAGATAATAAAGAATTTTATAATAAATATAAAGAATTAAAATCCAATTTATCATACCTCATTAAATCTTATGGCGACTATAGGTGTGATAATATTGTTAAAAAGGACAATACTATAATTGACGTTCAAAAAAGCACTGAATTATTAAATATATCAAGCAATGAAATTTTAATTGCAGAAAACATTAACAAAATGGGCGAAATTGCAAAAAATACCAAATCTATTAAAAATTTTGATAAATCATTGGATATAATATCAAATGATTTAGAAGTTATTATAACTGAATTGGATGCAATAGCTACTCAAAAATCAAATATGGAAGAAAATAAAGGGTATTATATACAGTATGAACAATTATCTAATAAATTAGATGATTTAAACGAAAAAATAAATGTTTCAACAATTTTATCTGGACGTATCTCAGATATCCAAAAAGAAATTAAAAATTTAGAGAATACGTTAAAAGAGCATGCTAAACAAACAATAAAGATTAAAGAGATTGAAAAAAAATTAACTAACCTAGAAAACGTTGAGCAAGATATAAAACTAAATAATGAAAAGTTAAATAGCTTAAAATCTAACAAAATAAATCTCGAAACTAAAATAAATGAATTAATAACCTCAAACAATGAATTAAAAAGTATTTCTGATAAAAAAGTATGCCCTACTTGCAGAACTGAATTATCTGACGAAAAAAAGAACGAAATTATCTCAAACAATGACAAATTAATTGAAGATTACAAAGAAGCACTGGATAAGTGTATCAACAACATCGGAAACATTTCAAACGACTTAAAAGTAGCAACGGTTATATTAAACGAATTAAATAATTTAAAAACTCAATTGGTGTTATTAAATTCTAAAAAAGAGTCAGAAATTAATTTAAAATTAGAACTGGATGAAAAAATTAATAATTTACAAAATTTACAAAATGAAAATAGATTAAATGGCAAATTAGATGATTTAAAAGCTTTAAAAGCTGAATTAACTAGTAAACAACAGTATATAAAAGATGGATATACCAAATACGTTTATGCAGAAAATTATTTGAAAAATAACAATATGGGTAATGCCAAAACAAGCGAATTAGATGATAAAAAGAACGAAATAATCCAAAAATTTTTGGAAATACTAGAGAAATCAAATAAACTTTCTTTGATAAATTTTACATTAGATAGTGAGTTAATTAATACGAATACCTTAAAAAGTTTTAAAGTTGAGTTAGGGAATTCATTAGATACTTTAAAGGATAAAATGAAATATTTACAAGGATTAAATAAACTATTGTGCGATATTACGGATATATTAAAAGAAATAGCTTCAAAAGATTTGAAAACCAAATATTATGAATATGAAAATAATTTAAGTGATAAAAATAGTTTAGAATTAGAATTAAAAATATATAATCCTGATTATGAGCTTTATAAGAATTCTGAAGCAGTAATTAATACATATATTTCAAACTATGGTTCAAAAAATTCAAAGTACTATGAATATTTTGAAAATTCTGATTTAGAACAATTATTAAATAACAACAACGAAATAGATGTGAAAATAGCTAAATTTGAAGAATTAATCAATAAATTGCTAAATTTAACAAATGAATCTATAAGAAAGATAGAAACTAAAAATAACGAAATAATTTCCAAAATAAATGCTTTAAATTATTCGAAAGAAGAGCACGAACTTTTTAGGGGTAAAAATGAAGCACTAAAACAGCAAATATATGATATTAATTTAGAAATCCAAAAAATCCACTCAGAAATTGTCAACTTGGAAAATGAGAATAAACACTTTAAACAAAAATTAGAAGATAACAATCAAAAGAAAGACGAATTAAACAAATTAAAATACTTTAAAAACTATTTAACTAAAGTTAGGAAGGTATTTTCTAGAGATGGCGTTCAAAAACATATTAGAGAAATGTATATTCCTTTAATACAAAAACATGCAAATGCAATATTTTCAGAGTTTGGTATGCCCTATTCCCATATTCAAATAACACCAGATTGTGATTTAATAGTTGATGAAATACCTGTAAGTAATATGAGCGGTGGAGAACAAGTTGCCGTGGCTTTAGCGCTTAGATTAGGCATTGCAAATGCAATATGTGATAATATGGAATGTATTATCCTAGATGAGCCTACTGCTTACTTAGATGAGGATAGGAGGAGAAATTTGCTAACAATCTTTTCAAGCATAAAAAAGATAAATCAGATTGTTATAATCACACACCATCACGAAATGGAAGAAATTGCAAACGAAGTAATAAGACTTACTAAAAAAGGAGATGACTCTAAAATAACAATTTCCGAAGCAAATTAAATATTAATTATGCAGTATATACAAATATGTTATATATACAAAATGTATTTGATATATACTATTATAAATAGATTTTACATTTAAATTTAATTTAAAGTTTATAAATAACCTTGTAATTCATAATATTTTTGCTGTTTTATCAATATAATTGGAACTCCCAAGTCCATAATCGATTTTTTCAAAATTTTATCGTTTGTTCCAACAATACAGTTTTCATGGTTCTTAATATAGTTAACTATCATTTCATCGGCGTATTTTCCCTCATAATAATCTACAATTTTATATCTGCTAACCAACTTTAGAGCCAAATTAATTGCTAATTTCTCTTTTCCTTTCAATTCTTTTTTAAGTTTGTTCAATTCATCAATAACACATTTTAAAATTATTATTTCTCCATTAACAGGTATTACACGCTCTAATTCATAAGTTATATTTATACCCTGCTTAAATGAATATATTAAAAAATTTGTATCCAATAATATTGAATATTTTTTTAATTCTTTTTTTTTAATATCCTGATTATCGGAGTAATTTTGAATATTTTGACTATTTTCGGTTTTATCCATAATATCCCTTTAATTTTAATTTTAATTTTTATTACCTAGTTTCATTTGAGTCGTTTTTAGGTTACACTCTTCAATAGATTCATTATTATCTGCTTTGGCGTTTTCACTAGCATTTTCTTCAATAAATTTTTCAATAACACTATTTTTGAAATTAGCCGTATAATAGTCTTCTACATATTCCATATAATTTTCTTCTGCTGAATTCATTTTATGGTTTATATTATCGACAAAATTAACATCTAAACCTTTTGAATAAACATAATCCTCAAAAACCTTTTGAATGTTTGTTTCGTTTATATCTGATATATCCACTTCATAGTCAGATTTTCTAACGAGTCGATAGTATAATGTATATTCGTTTAATTTAGCTTTTAATGGTTCGTAAAGTTCTTCACAAACTTCTCCAATGGCAATAGCTTTTGGATTATACTTTTTTAAATTATTAACGAGTGTATTGTAATCAATTTGATTATATACTTCAATTTTTTCGAATTTCCTACATTTTATATCGATTTTCTCAATATTGTTTTTATCAAGGTCACAATTGTCAAAATCAACGTAGTAAAAGCCTTTTCCGTTTTTTTCATAATCATAATATTCTTTTTCAGATAACGAATCTATAGAGCCTGAATATGCTAGCAATGGATTTTTGGATTTAAATTTATGGTTGGAATCTTCATCATAAGACACAAGGCTTCTTTTATGAATATGACCACAAGCGATATAGTCCACTTCGGGAATATCGCCTATATTAACTTCGCATAACTCTTCAAGTGGTAAAAAACCATTAAAACCCTGATGCATTAGTAAAACGGACTTTTTAACCCCTTCATTACGTATATCGTTTATTTTTTTCTCGATACTTTCGAGTTTTTCATCAATAATAGATTTTTTGTTGACTGGATAGTAATCAAATCCATATATGCCCATATCTTCAAGTATATGACAATTATTTTTTCCAAAAGTCTTAAAAAATTCATTTCCTAAGACTCTTTTTAAAACTACGTATGGTTTACCTTTTGAAACATCTCGGGGCATATCGTGGTTACCCTGAATGGCATATATCGGTATTTTTTTCTCTTTTAATGCTTCAAATCCTTTAATGGCGGTTAGCATGGCGTTAACTGATGGATTAGACCTATCAAATAAATCACCGCTATGCACAACAAAGTCCGGTTCTAACTCTATTATTTTTTCAATACACTGATTAAATGAGTCGTATATATCTTTTTCCCGTTCATCGAGTCCGTACTGCCTATTACTCAAATGTGTATCTGCAATATGTACAAATCTCAAATTATCCCCTTTTTATAAATTTAATTCCATTTTGATTTATAACTACATTTCCAACGCAGTTTTCGGTAGTAGTCGGGTAATCGTCCCTATACTGTGCCCCCCTACTTTCTTTACGATACAAAGCAGATTTTATTACTAATTCAGATACTAAAACCATATTTTTAAATTCAAAGTATTTTTGTATATCATAAAGACCTTTAACGTTTAAATTTTTGGATTTTTCAATTAATACATCTAATTCAGCAAGTGCTTTGTATAATCCTTTTTCATTTTTTACAATTGAAACATATTGCCACATAATATTTCTTAATTCATTTATTAATTTGGAATAATTTAATTTTTCATCTTCATAGTCCTTTTTATAATCCTTTTGACACTCTTTTTTCAATTTAATCTCGTCATTGACTTTTTTCAATTCCAAATTTATTGTTTTATAATCTTCTTCTTTTTCTACATTGGATATAAAATTATCCTTTTTAATGTATTTTATAGCATTTTTACCGGCTATAGCACCAAAAACTTGAGTATCAGCAAGGGCATTGCCACCTAATCTATTGGCTCCGTGTATACCCCCCGCAATTTCACCACAAGCAAATAATCCGCCAATAGTTGTTTCACAATCTTTATTTATCACAATACCGCCCATAAAATGGTGTGCAGTAGGTGCAACAATCATTGGTTCTTTTCTAATATCAACACCTAAATTCATAAATTGTTTAAACATTGTTTCAAGTTTCTTTTCGATAACCTCTGAATCAAGATGCGTAACATCTAAATAAACTCCCCCATTATAGCCATTATCTAAATTTACTACTTCATTATAGATTGCTTTAGCTACAACGTCTCGAGTGGAAAGTTCCATTTTTTTAGGGTCGTATTTTTCCATAAATCTTTCATGGTTCTTGTTGTATAATATACCACCTTCTCCACGAACTGCCTCGGTTACAAGTGTACCTTTGCCTACAACTCCGGTTGGGTGAAATTGTACCATTTCCATGTCTATTAAATCCAAACCTATTTCATAAGCCATAGCGTAACCATCGCCAACTTTTTGGACAGGATTTGAGGTAATCGGGTATATTTGACCAGCCCCGCCCGTTGCAAGAATTACAGATTTAGCGTAAATTGGGAATATTTCGCCATTTATTAAATTTAAGAAGATTGCACCAATACAGGTTTTATTTTCATCGTCTAAAATAAGTTTTAAGGCCATAACTTCTTCCATAATGTTTACATTATTCAATTTGCCTATGAATTCCATTAAACCAGTCATTATTTCATGACCTGTCCTATCCCCTGCATAACAAGTTCTATTGAAACTTTGACCGCCAAAAGCCCTTTGTGCCTTTTTAAATCTATTATATGGGTTATTGTTAATGTATTCTTCATTTTCCTCATTTTTTTCATTTTTACGGTCAAATAAACATCCGAATTTTTCTAAATTTTTTAATTCTTTTGGTGAATTTTTTACAAGAATTTTAACGAGTTCAGAGTCATTTATATAAGCACCACCTTTCATTGTGTCCATGTAGTGCTTTTCATAGCTATCTTGTGCATTTAAAACAGCATTGTAGCCACCTTCTGCCATAACTGTACAACCACTTTTACCAAATAGTCCCTTTGAGGCTATTGTAATATCAACATTGGTTTTACTATCATTTAATATATTATCTGAGTCTTTATCGAGTTTAACTGAAGAAGCTTCAACACAAGCACGTGCAGCAGCACCTCCTCCACCAATTATCAAAATATCCGTTTTTATAATATTATTTTTTAATTCTTTATCTTTAATTTTATCTTTAATTTTATCTTTAATTTTATCTTTAATTTTATTTTCCGTATTTTTTAAATTCATTCCTTAACCACCTGAATGTTTTCCATAGTAATTAACCCATTTTCTCCAACAATTTTTGTTAATTCGGGAAGAACCTGTTCAAAAGTTGTTTCGTAATCTATACACTCTACAATAACCGGCAAATTCATAGAAAGTCTTAATATATCAAATCTAGAAACTCCACGCCTACCATAACCACATTGTGCTTTGAAAACTGTGGCGCCAGATATCCCATGACTTTTTAATAACTTTACAACAGTATGAGTCATATTTTGTCCGTTAAATTTGTCACTTTCTTTTAAATAAACCCTTAAAATTTTGCAATCTATAAATTTCATAATATCGCTCTATTACCTAAATTACTTGTAAATCCTAATAATGAATTAAATAATAACTATTATATCTATCATCTAATATCTATCAATTTCTATTAAAATATATGGATTAAAATAATAATACTAATAATAATAATAATAATAATAATAATTAAAGTAAAAATAACAATTAAAAAATAGTAAAGTAATGTATATAATAATAAATTAGTAATAAGGTTATTTATTCAAATTCAATGGTTGCAGGAGGTTTATCGGTAACATCGAGTACAACTCTTGTAACGTTTGGAATTTCTGAAGTAATTCTTTTACTAATTCTTTTAATAATGCTAAATGGTATTTCTGGAGCTGTCGCAGTCATTGCATCTAATGACTCAACAAATCTAAGAGCTACAAGCCAGTTGTAGTCCCTAATATCTCCTTTAACACCTGTAGCTTTTGTATCAAGAACTGCAGCAAAGTATTGCCATAATTCTTTATCGAGTCCTTCTTTTTCAATTTCTTCGCTTACAATAGCGTTTGCTTCCTTACAAATTTCTAATTTTTCTTCAGTAATTTCTCCGAGTATTCTTACAGCCAATCCTGGTCCTGGGAATGGTTGTCTGTATGCAACAGCGTCTGGTAAACCTAATTCTACAGCAACTTGTCTAACTTCGTCTTTGTATAAATCTCTAATAGGTTCTACAACATCTAAAACCATTCCTGATGGTAAAGCAATATTGTGGTGTGTTTTAATTTCTCCTTCACTTTCAATCCAGTCAGGAGCAATTGTTCCTTGAATTAAAACTTCTTCACCGTTTTCTTTTGCAACTTCTTCAAATATTTCAATGAATACTCTACCGATTATTTTTCTTTTTGTTTCAGGGTCGTCGACTCCTGCTAATTCGCCTAAAAACCTATCTTTAGCATAAACGATTTTTAAGTTTACGCCCATTTCATCCTGGAAAATCTTTTTGATTTCCTCAGTTTCGTTTTTTCTCATTAAACCAGTATCTACAAATACCGCTAATAAGTTCTCACCAACTGCTTTACTTACTAAAACAGAAGCTACGGAGCTATCAACACCGCCACTTAATGCGATAATGGTTTTTCTTCCGTTTATAGCTTTTTTTATTTCTTCAACGGTTTCCTCTATAAATATTTTTGAATTAAACATGTTTAATCCTCCAATTCATGATTAGGTATATTTAATGTGTTTAATGTATTTTATTTTGCCATATTCTTAATTTCGTATACTTTGTATAATGTTACATTATTATCATAAATTTTTATCATAATTTTACTAATAGTTTTTAATTATTATATATACTTTTAGATGACAAAAAATTCAATTATTTAATTATTTAATTATTTAATTATTTTATTAAATCTTACGAACAATAAAAAAATTAAAAAAGAGATATTTATGAATTATGTATGATGTATGCGGTATTAAATTTTATAATTTATACTTTTTTTCCATAGCAGCTTTAACTAATCCATAAAATAATGGGTGAGAAGCACTAAATCTTGATTTAAATTCTGGGTGTGCTTGTGTAGCTATAAAGTAGGGGTGATTTTTGAGTTCAACAAATTCTGCTAATTTTCCATCAGGTGAAGTCCCAGAGATTACAAGACCATTGTTTATAAGTGCCTCGTGGAATTCAGGGTTTACTTCGTATCTGTGTCTATGTCTTTCCCAAGCTGTATCTGTGCCGTAAAGTTCCTTGGCAAGTGTTCCGTCAGCTAAGCACGCTTCATAAGCACCTAATCTCATAGTACCGCCCATTTCGGTAATTTCACGCTGTTCAGGCAAGTAGTCTATAACTGGGTAAGGTGTAGTTTCATCGAATTCTGTTGAGTTAGCATATTCTAAACCACAAACATTTCTCGCATATTCAATAACAACGCACTGCATACCTAAGCAAATACCTAAGAATGGTACATTGTTTTCTCTTGCAAATTTAACTGCGTTAACTTTGCCATCTACACCCCTATCTCCAAATCCGCCAGGTATTAATATACCATCTAAGTTTCCATCCTCAACTAATGTTTCTAAAGCTTTTGATGGTTCCTTTTCTAATTCTTCAGAGTTTATCCATTTAATGTTTACTTTAGCATCGTTTTTGGCTCCAGCATGTATCAAAGCTTCTGTAATACTCATGTAAGCATCTTTCAATTGAATGTATTTTCCAACAATTCCGATGGTAACTTCATTCATTGGATTTACAATTCTATCAACAATAGCTCTCCATTCGTTTAATTCTGGTTTAACATCGTTTAACTTTAATTTTTCGCTTATTAATTTGCCAATTCCTTCCTTTTCAAGATTAAGAGGTACTTCATATATAGTTTTTGCATCTCTTGCTTCAACAACTGCTTCTTTTTCAACGTCACAGAATAAAGCTAATTTTTCCCTCATTTTCTCGCCCATTGGTATTTCAGTTCTACAAACTAAAATATCAGGCTGTAAACCAATTCCTCTTAATTCTTTAACACTGTGTTGGGTTGGTTTTGTTTTTAATTCACCAGCAGCTCTAATGTACGGCAATAGTGAAACGTGAATGTATAAAACGTTTTCTTTTCCGATATCTTTTCTAAATTGCCTAATAGCTTCTAAGAATGGTAAACTCTCTATGTCTCCTACAGTACCACCGATTTCAACGATGGTTATATCGCTTTCAGTACCCAATGCTTTAATCCTTTCTTTAATTTCATTTGTAATATGGGGTATTACCTGAACCGTTTTTCCAAGGTAGTCTCCTCTTCTTTCTTTTGAGAGTACGCTCCAGTAGACTTTTCCCGTGGTTATGTTATTGTCGGCTATTAAATCAAGGTCAACAAATCTTTCGTAATTTCCTAAATCAAGGTCTGTTTCTCCCCCATCTTCCGTAACATAAACTTCCCCGTGTTCGTAAGGTGACATAGTACCTGCATCAATTTGTAAGTAAGGGTCTATTTTTATCATATTAACCTTTAGACCTCTTGCTTTTAGTAATCTACCGATTGATGAAGAGGTAATCCCCTTTCCAAGGGAGGAAACTACACCACCAGTTACAAAAATATACTTCATTTTCTCACCAAAATAATTATAGTTATTATCAATATTTTAAAAATTTCAAAAGTTTAATAATTGCTATTTAGTAATTAATAATTATCAATCAATAATTTAATAGTTACTTTAATATTTATTATTTTATCACTATAAATTATATCAAAGTTATAATTAATAAGTATAGACTTATGGTATAAATGTTATAAAAACATAACTTATAATTTAATGTAATTATAAAATAATGTACCTATAAACATATTTAAATGAATATATTTATAAAATATAATAATTATTATCACATATGGGTTAAATTATCAAATACATTAAATAACATATGTTTCACCCAATATAATGATTATTGTTATTTATTAGGTAATTATATTAATGATTTAAAAATTAATTTAAAAATTAATTTAAAAATATAATGTAAAAAGTAATAAGATGTGATATTATGAGAATTTCCGCAATTGTAGATTTATCAAGTTTAGATTATCCAAAAGTACCTTCTTCCGTAGTTTTTTTTTCAGATTGTAATATGAAATGTGGTTACTGCCAAAATTATGATACTATGCAAGAGCGAATGCAGGAAATGACTGCAGAGCAAATTTTCAATGGAATGGATAGATTATTTTCGGAGGCCGTTGTAATAAGTGGTGGAGAGCCTACCTTACAATTAGATGGTGTAAAGGAGCTTTTAAATATTGCAAGGGAAAATAACTTAAAAACAAAGTTGGATACAAATGGTACAAATCCTAACGCCGTAAAAGAGTTACTAGACGAAAATTTATTGGATTACGTAGCAGTTGATGTAAAATGTGGATTTGGTAAATATCTAAAATTTACAAATTACGAAAATGAATTATTAACTAATAAATCAGAAGAAGAATTTAAAAAAGCTAATGATAAATTTAAGGAACAAATAAAAGAAAATATTTTAAAAATAATAAAATACTGTAATGACGCAGGCATATATATTGAGTGTAGGACAACGTATATACCACAGGAGATATCTGAAGATGATATTAAAGACATAGCAAAAACCGTAAAAGATGCAGATTTGTACGCAATACAACAATATGATAATGAACACGCTTGTTCGGAAGAATACAAGAAAATGAAACCTGCAACCGACGACGAGCTTTTAAAAATAGGAAATATGGCAAAAAAATATCATAAAAATGTTGTAATACGGGGATTAGCCGGCGAAATAGTAGATTTAGAATAATACTAATAGCAATATAACTGTAATAATATATAGAGACAATTGAGGATATTTTTATGTATGATAACTTATATATCCTATAATTATATTTTAATTAAATTATTTATTTTAATTCATTATAATGACGTATAATTTATTAATTAATCGTAAAAAGGGATAATTTGGATGAAATTACTTGGAATTCTTGGTATCATAGAATTATGGACGATTTAGGTTTTGATAAACAAAAAGATTTGGAATCAACCCAAGTTTTAAATAATTTATTGGAGAAACACGATAATAAATATGATATAAATAATTTAGAAGATATAATCCATAATAGGGAAATTTACGTTTTTGGAGCAGGGCCTTCTATAAATAAACATACTACAAAATTTAATGATTTAAAAAACTTAGAAAATGATAATAAAGATAAGATAAATAATAAAGATAAGATAAATAATAAAGATAAGATAAATAAAGGATATATCGTAATATCTGCAGATGGTGCAACAAAAGCACTTTTAGAGGATAATATACGCCCCGATATAATCATTACCGATTTAGATGGTCATATGAACGAAATTATAGAATGTTCGGAAAAAGGAACTGTAATAGTAGTTCATGCACACGGTGATAATACAGAAAATGTTAAAAAATATTTAAGTCAGCTCAAAAACGTTATCGGTAGTTCTCAAGTCCCAGACGTTTCAAAATTCGAAAATATCATAAATTACGGCGGTTTTACTGATGGAGACCGTTGCATTTTTTTAGCAAATGAATTTAAACCTTCAAAAATAATACTTTGTGGGATGGACTTCGGAACCAAGGTTACAAGCTATTCGAGACCTAATCTAAAAAATAAAATTGAAAATGCTGACGAAATAAAAATTAAAAAGTTAAAATATGCAGAAGAATTAACCAATTGGTTAATTGAACACGGAAATTGCAATATTGAATTTATGAATTAAAAAATAATAAAATAGTAAAATAATAAAATAATTTAAGTAAATTAGATAAATTAGATAAATTAAAATATTTAGTAACTAATCATAACACCAGGAATGAAATTTATGACATCCAAAATTACCTTAAGAAGTTTTAAAGAATGCGATTTAAATCGAGTGCTTGAAATTGAAAAACAATCGTTTGACTATGAATATCCCGATTTTTTGATAAAGAGTTTACACTCAAAATGTCCTGACGGTTTTTTGGTGGCTTTAGATGAAAATAACTACGTTTTAGGTTACATCATAACAGTTTTAGAATGGGGTAACGCACACGTGGTCTCTATTGCAGTTGATAAAGAGTACAGACACCAAGGAATAGGTAATTTACTATTAGACTCAATTGAAAACCATTTCTTCAAAGTTTACAATGCTAAACACATCGTCTTAGAGGTAAGATTTACAAATGCAGTTGCCAGGAAGTTTTACTACAAGCGAGGGTACAGCGACAGAAAAATATTGTACAATTACTACGAAGATGGTAGTGACGCCATTTTAATGATTAAAAAAAGAAAGGGATTACTTAAAGATTATCCGATTTACATAAATATGTGGTAATAAATGCAAAATATCCCTATATTATTTTTTCCTTTATTTTTGATTATTAAGATATTTAACTGCATTATAATATCTCAAATAATTTCCACTTCTACTAGTATCTATGAAATTTATGGGCTTTTTTGATACCAAAAGTGCCCCGCAACCTTCTAAACCACAAACTAAAGCTAATGAGCGAAATATTAGATTTCCAGAAATCCCATCAGGCGCTATAATAACGTCAAAACCTTTTTTTAAGTATTCTTCTATCAATATACCATCATGTATGACATCTACATTTTCCAAATTCTTCTTTAACTCCTTCTCTAAATTCTTTCTTTCGTTATATATATTTACAATTTCTTTACATTCACATATTGTATTGTCTATATGAGGGTCTCTACCTAAATCCGATAATCTACCGCCGGAAAGTAATCCTATCGTTATTTTACTATCTTCGTTATTGTTATTTGAAGAATATTTTAGGGTATCTTTTTTTAAATAATTTACCAGGTAGTCGATAAACTCTATTTTATCATCAATCCGTTTTTTATATTCAAAACTAAACTCATCTATTCCTACAGGTGCCAATATAAAATATTTATCCATAAATGGATTTTTTAATATGGATGCCCTATAGAATTTAGCATCGAAGGTTTTTTTAATTAAATTTTTTACTTCGGGCATTATTTTGGATGAGGATAAGTTACCCCTAACAAAACCGCTAATAACCTCAATTTCTTCGTTATTTTCATCTATTTTTAGTCCACTGTCTAAATCATTGGAAATATATTTTTTAAACAATTTTAAAAACTCTTGAGGGGATTCAACCAATTTTACATTTATGTCTTCAGAAATTAGCCTATTATAAGCTTCTAAAACTTGACTAGAACTTTCTATATCTTTATCATATCCTAAAATATACATAAAATCATCCGTTAATTTTTTTAAATTTCATAAATAATTCTATCGTTTAAAAAATAAATAATTAATTAAAAAAATGAAAGAATAAAAAATAAAAAAGATTATTATTCAATTAAGTCCAAATATTTACTAGGCATTGGAATTGGCAATGATTTGTGTTTATTTCTATCAATTCTAGTCATTATATTAATCATTTGTTCAGAACTAATATTTAATAGGTCTGCAGTATATTCTGGGTCCTTACCAATTTCCATTGCGTGTAATAACTTATCTAATATTTCATAAGTAATACCCATTTCTTTTTCATCGGTTTGACCTTCCCACAAGCCACCAGAAGGTGCTTTTGTGATTACATCTTCAGGTACACCAATATGCTTTGCAAGCTCCCTAACTTCGGTTTTAAATAGATGACCAATTGGTAATATATCACAGCCCAAATCACCGAATTTAGTGCCGTAACCCATATAAATTTCTGATTTATTACTAGTACCAAGCACTAAACTATTATTTTTATTTGCATGATAGTATAAGGTGCACATTCTAAATCTAGACTTTAAATTACCGTCTGATAATTTATCAAATTCCTTTAAGTTTCCTTCTTCATCTTTGGAATACCCTCCTGCTCTGAAAGCTTCCATTAGTGGCGTAATATCGCTTACATTGTAATTAATACCTAATAATTTAGCCACTAATTCACCATGTTCTCTATCTAACGGGTTAGAATTAGACTCTGGCATTATTATGCCGTGTACTTTATCCGCTCCTAGTGCATTTACTGCTAAATAAGCCACTAAAGTACTATCAATTCCCCCACTAAGTCCTAAAACTACACTTTTCACGTTTGTGATTTCATAGTACTCTTGTATGAATTCAGATATCATTTTTATTTTTTTATCCAAAATATTTGACACTTCACTTTTATCGTTATTTTCATTACACTTTGATTTTAAATCGGACTTTGTACACTTCATAATTTCACTTTTTAATCCATTTTAGGAATTTTAATTAAGTTATCTTAATTATATTATTATTTAATTTTAAATTAAAGTCTGTTGCAAGTTATATATAAATTTATAAATCTATCAATTTAATTATAATTAAAATTAATTGTTAAAATCTTTGTATATCAAATCTTTGTAGTTATATACTAAATTTGTAACGTTTCTTATATCATTTCCTTGAGTTTTTGCTTCATCCAAGTATATTTTCTTAATTTGAGCATTTGGAATTCTTGGAACAGAACGCCACATTTCAGCGTGCAATAGCAAATCAAAACATCTAGCTTCACTTTCTGTCAAATGTAACTTTCTATATATGCCATTATGTATTTTAAAGGTTGGGTTATCTTCTTTTTTAGTTTCAATCACTTTATTGCACAATCTTGTTTTTGGGATTGGTTCAGCACTGCTTACAAATATATCGTCAAGTTCTGCATCGACTAAAAAGTCCTTGGTCATTAAATAATCCACTTCTCGCTCTGTAGGGTAGCCCACAATAAAACTGCCACCTACCTTTACACCACAATCTTTTGCTAGTTTTATGGCATTTAAATTCTTTTCAGGGTTTGTACCTTTCTTCATATCACTTAATAATTTATTGCTTCCACTTTCTATACCGTAAAATACCCATCCTACAGTATTATTTTTTATAGCGTTTAAAATATCCGAATCAACGTAATCAACCCTCATATCAGGTACTGACAAATTTTTAGATCCGATTATATCAGAAACTTTTTCTATCATCTCAATAAATAAATTTCTATTAGATGACTTTTTAAAGTTGTAAAGGCTTCCCGTACCGCCACTAATTGCGATTCTTTTCACACCTCGTTTTTTAAGGTTTTCTACCTCTTTTAAAATTAATTCGAGAGGTTTACTTCTTATATCTCGCCCAAAAAACTCTGGAACTTGACAAAAAGTACAATTGCCCAAACAGCCCCTATGGGTTTCAATATATACGTTTGCGCCCCTTATGGTTTGCTTTTCAATATCTTTAGGAATTAAAAGGTCTGAAAAATCCAATTCAATATCTTTATTCTTTTTTGAGGCTTGAACTATTATTTTATTACCTATATTTGAATCTTCGGATTCTAATTTATATGCTATACCACCAATTTCTTTGAAATCTTCTAAATATTCTAAATTAGAATTATTTAAGTGATTTTCAGTCTGATTTTTAAAATATTTAATTAAATTAGGGGTAGTGTATTCCCCTTCACCCATAATTACTGCATCAACCGTATTTATTTCGTTCAGTATGATTTCAGGGTAAGCTGAAATTGCACCAGCGATAAAAATTTTTGTATTTGGTGATTTCCTTTTAATTTCCGCCATAGTTTCTTTTATTTCGCTGTTTAATATGTGAAGTGTCGAATAAAGGGCGAATATTACAAAATTTGACTTTGATAAAATTTTTTGACTATTTGGGCTTAAATTATTAATTAGATTAATTTTACTATCATTAAATTCTTTTTTTAATATCCCGCCCATCAACATTGCACCATATGTATAATGATTTGGAGAATAAATTGTTATTTCGGTTTTTTGGTTATTTGACATAATATCACTTGAATTTGAATAATTGTAACTTGTAATAACTGATTATAATCGTTTGAATATGCTATTTACTTATTTAAATTATAGCTTATAAAATTATCCTTTTGTAAATAATTAAAAAATAATAAAATAATAAACTAAAATAATAAACTAAAATAATAAAATAAAATAGTAGTAAATCAATACTAAAATAAAAAATAAAAAATAAAAATTAATATTTTAAATATTCATAATTTACATTGTCATCAATTGTCAATTTTAACCCTATTTTAGCAGGAATTGTTAAAATACCTGTTCTTTTAGTGATTAATTCCCCAAATTTATCCGGTTCCTTCATTTTAGTTCCCATATGGTAAATAACTACCAATTCAGGTTTTTCTGATTGTTCCATACTATTTAGTATTGAAATTATATCTTCTGAATACATGTGCCCAGGTACTTTAATATCCGCCCTTACAACATTTGCAATAAGTACTTTAACGCCGGAAAAATCTTTAATTAACGAAGAAATGTTTTCTGTATCTCCCGTATATCCGATAATCCCTTGAGGCGTTTCAAGTCTAAATCCAACTCCATAAGGGTCACCATGTTTAGTTTTAGTTCCTATAAAGCTTACATCATCGATATCTATGGATTTATCAACTTTAAGTATATGTTTTTCTAAAACTTTACTTTGGTGATATTTGGATATCTTTTTTTCAAATATCTCGTTCCCACATAGTACTGAGCTATTACCTATTATCCGACCCGCTATTTTGGTCATTCCAAATGTCATAGCTTCAATGATTAATTCAGAATCGGTATAATGGTCAGGGTGGCAATGAGAGACAACCAACAAGTTTGTGTCCCAAGGGTCAATATCCAACTGATTCATGCGAACTAAGGCTCCAGGTCCTGGGTCAACATGAGCATTCAGCTGTTCTGTGGTTATTCTGAAACCGCCAGTTCCTTTATTTTGTTTGATGGTTTCCCACCTACCGCCTCCTCCACCTAAAAATATTATTTCAACAGGTTTTGACAAATTAACACCCTTAAGATACTTATAAATTTTTAATGATTTTATCATATAATCATATTTTTTGTTAGTATTTTGATAGTAATACGTTTATTTTATTTGTTATGGACTAGATTATAAAGATATGTTGAATATCGAATATGATATCTGTCTACCAACATATATCATAAGTAAACAGCCAGCAACGTTTAAAAAAACGTTGTAAAATGCTTTAAGTAAGTAACCTTCATCCATTAAAGAAAATGTTTCATAACTAAATGTTGAGAACGTAGTTAAAGCGCCACAGAATCCCGTAGTTATTAAAATTTTCCATTCTACTGGAATATCGACTAATAAGCAAGAATAAAGCACAAAGCCCATTATTAAACTACCAATTAAATTAACTGTTAAAGTTCCCGAAGGTATTCCAAATTTTACAGGGATTATTCCACTTATCACATACCTTAAAACTGCACCCAAAAAACCGCCTATCCCAATAAGTAATAATTCTCGCAAATTTTCACGCTCTATGTATTAATTCTTATTTTTAATTTTTCCAGTTTATTAATCATATTAACCTATTTTATATTATATAAATATTTTTCAAATAAATAACGTTGTTATAAATTACTACAATCCATAATAAATTAAAATAGTATATATTATAATATATATTATAATAAATTAAAATAGTATATGAAATGTATAATAACCGCTAGTATACGCGATAAAATAAAAATAATAGTTACATTTATATATAATAAACTACAAATAACCGTTTTAGATTGTTTTAAATTTATTAATTCTATTATTTCCGCTATATGTAACAAGCCCAACAATGTGGCGTTATTTTACTATTATATGGGCCCGTGGTTTAGCTTGGATAGAATACAGGGCTTCGGACCCTGTGGTCGGGGGTTCAAATCCCTCCGGGCTCGTCCATTTAAACAAAATATTGATTTTAAAAAAGAATTTTTATTTATTCATATTATTTTTTATCTTTTTATTTTATATGTTCATTTATATCTATTTATATCTATTTATATCTATTTATATCTATTTATATCTATTTATATCTATTTATGTTCATTTATATTAATTTTATTTTATAATACATTATTATTTTTTAAATCTGCTACGTAACTAACGAAAGCACCAGAAGATATGGTATCTCCAAGTCCTACCGTACTTTTAGGGTTTTTTACAATTCTTGACGGAACAAGTACGATATTATACTCAGTAAATTCTGAAGAATTCGAAATATTGGAGACTAAATCTATCAATAAGTCTCCGTACTGATTATATGGGGTATCCAAACCCATTTTTAAATCTTCAATGCTAGTTATCAAACCATTTTTAGCTTTGGAGGACGCCAAAATTGTAGCAAATTCCAAAGATTTTTTCAATTGAGCAATTTTAATGTCGTTTTTAGCCTTGTCTTCAATTTTTTTACAAATAAACATAATATAGAAAATCGTGTGGATTTGTATCATTTCTAAATCATACTTTTCAAGAACTATTTTCGAAGCCTCTATTACATCCTCTATTCTGCTATCTTTTAGTATTTTTTCACTTAATTCAGAATAACCCAACGAATTCAATATATTGGCTATTTCTGTTTCATCTAATCCTGCACAATCTACAACAGGATACAGATATTCGACAATTTTCTTACGTAACAAAGGATTTTGAACGGAAGCAAATTCCAAATGTACCTTTAAATCCAGATTTTTGCTTTTTAATAATTTTATATCTTCAACTGCTCTTTTAAAGTAATATTCATCAGTTTTTCCGTCAGAGTATTTTTCTTTAATGCTTTGGTATCCTGAAACAATTGCACAATCAATATCTTTACCCATTTCGGGTAATTCCTTTTTTATATCCTCAGATATATCAATACGTAAATTTTCAGGACGAGAAGCAAGAATTAAACGATTTGCTCTAGGTATGTCGATTTTTTCGTTATTAAATTCAAAATCAAACTCTTTATATTCGAAAATTCTGTTTATTTTGGTTTCATCATCCTTATATGCGTTATTTATATTTGTTAGCGAGACTTTTCCATCCTTTTTTAAAACAGGATAGAATATATTGGCATGATTACCCTTATTTTCAAACATTTCACTTTGTTTTTTAGATAATAATGGCGTATAGGCTATTATTTTTTCCAAGTTTAATAGTGATAGCAAATTAGCAATAATTCCAACTTGCCCACCAATTCTCTTTTCATTAAATTTTAAATCTTCTAACCATTTTTTAAAATTCGGGGATAAATTTGCACTTATTAATGGTATTTCTACGGGTTTTCCTGATTTCATCGCTAAAATTAGACGAGCTAAGAATTCCTCGGGAGTTTTTATCTCTCGAGGGTAACTTGCCATATTTTCAATTACCTTATCAATATCAATTTTTACATCGCCAATATTGTTCTTTTCATCTAAAAGCTCGTATAAATCATTTTTACTGGATATATACTTCAAAGCATCTACGTTTGCATTATAACCTAAAAATATGGCTATATTTTCCAAATTTTCACAATGTTCCTTTACATCATTCAAATTTTTAAATGGCAATCTATCCCCTCAAATTTTTAAATCATTTCTTAAATCATTTCTTAAATCATTTTTGCTTTTAAATTTTTTAAATTACTCAATTTTTATTTCATTGTATGATTTTTCTTTAATACTTCCTTTAAGAACAGCGTGAGATAATTTTTTAGCATGCTCCACAGCCGGCTGATTAAAAGCATTTATACAGAATAATTCTCCACTATAAGCGGTTTGAAGTTCATATGCGTATGTTAACATTCCCAGAGTATATTCGTTTAATTCACTAAGGGTAATTTTTACATTTGGTATTCCTTTTTCAGTAATTGACTTTTCAGTACCCAATTGCTCTGAATTTATCAATTCAGATAGTTTATGTCCTTTAAGGTCTGAGTCGTAATCTGTTTCAATTGAATAATCCTGTTTAAAAGTATTTACTTTTAAAAATGTCATAATTTTGTCTTCTGGTCCATCCATATATAATTGTAGTTGCGAATGCTGGTCTGTAGCCCCTAAAGCTATAACGGGAGTTTGTCCATTACCGTCTTTTCCTAAGCTTTCCGCCCAAAGTTGTCTATACCACATTCCAAATTGATGTAATCTACCAATATATGGCATCATAAGTGATATTTTTTTACCTGTATTATCCATTTTGTAATGTATCAACGAATTCAATAGCGCGGGATTTCTAAATATATTGTCAGTCTGACAAATATCGTTCATTTTTTTAGCTCCTTTAACTAGATTGTGAATATCCACGTTTAAACAAGCTAATGGGGCAAGTCCTACCGCTGAAAGAACTGAAAACCTACCTCCAACGTTTTCAGGTACTTTGTAGCACATATAACCCTCTTTATCCGCTATTTTTTGCAAAAGACCGCCACCAGTTATTGCAACAAAATTCGGTTTCGCAGGCGTAATATTATTTTTATCCATGTGTTTTTTGATTACAAAGTAATTTGCGAGAGTTTCTACCGTATTACCTGACTTACTAATGACAAATATCAAAGTTTTTTCTAATTTTACCGCTTTTAAGGTTTCGTAAATCTTTTCAGGGTCTGAATTATCCAAATAAAAAACTTTTGGATGATATGTATTACTAGAACCATAGATACCTTGATGTATAGCTTTTGAACCTAAAATGGAACCCCCAATTCCAATGATTATTATGTAGTCAAATTCTTTTGATAATTCTTTTACTTCCTCATATATTTCTAAATCTTCATTTAAAACTTCAATAAACCCTAAGTCCCCTTTTTCATATTTTTTTGTTACATTTGCTTTTGCTAAATTTGTAAAATCTCTTAATTCGTCAATTTCATCGACAGATATTCCAGTTTCCCCAATCTTATCTTTAAGTACATTATCAAAATTGAACTTGTATATCCCTTTCATAATTTACCTCGCAGGCACATTTGAACTAAAATCAAATCTAAAATCTAAATACAGAATAGTTTTAATAATTACAGTTAATTTATCATCTTTTATTTTATCCTTCTTAATTTAATTTATATCTTCGTCATATATAATGTTAGCACTTATAAATCCCGCATTTATTTAAACGCATTTTAAAAAATGAAAAATATCGTTAATAATAAAAAGTTTTAATTAAAAAATATATAATGGGTTAATTTTAATTTATATTTTCAAAAATTCAAAAATTCAAAAATTTATCATTGGCTGATTAATAGTAAATTAATAAACTTACTAAAATTAGCTACTGAACTAAATAATCAATAAGCAATACATAATAATCAATAATTAACAAGTAATAACTAATTAAATTTAAAATTTAGGGATGGGATAGGATGAAAATAGCAATGTTAACGTGGGAATATCCCCCATTAATCGTAGGGGGTTTATCCATCCATTGTAAGAATTTAGCAGAGGCTTTGGTTAAAATGGGTCATGAAGTGGATGTTATAACTACTGGGGAAGTTATGTACAGTTCTAAACCTGAACTAGTAAACGGAGTTAACATTTACCGTGTAAAACCAATGATAAAAGAGGGAGAAGATTTCCTATCATGGTCACTACTAATGGCTAGTGAAATGGAGAAGAAATTAGGCGATTTAGAAATAGATAAATATGATTTAATTCACTGCCATGATTGGATGACATCGAAAGTCGGAATAAATTTAAAATACTTATTAAACAAACCTTATGTCCAATCAATACATAGCACAGAATATGGGCGTTGTAGTGGTATTAATTCAAAAATATCCGAAATAATAAACGAAATGGAGTTCCTAAGTGTTTTTGAAGCTGATGAAGTAATAACTGTAAGTAATGCTTCAAAAAAGGAATTATGTGGTATATTTAGCGCTCCCGATAATAAAATACATACAATTTATAATGGTATTAATCTCAGTGAATACTGTATTAACCAAGATTCTGATGAATTATCTGAATTTAGAGACGAATTAGGTATAAAAAATGACGATTATATGTTATTATACGTTGGTCGTTTAGAGCATCAAAAAGGAGTTAATTATCTTATACGCGCATTTAGGATATTAGCTGACAAATATAAAAATTTAAAGCTAGTATTGGTGGGTGAAGGCTCTCAACACGATTATTTAAAATCTCTTTCCGAAAATCTATGTTGTAATAACAATATGATATTCACGGGCTTTAAAAATGGGGACGAATTGAAGAAATTGTACTGTTGTGCGGATATTTGTGTAGTTCCTTCAATATATGAGCCTTTTGGTTTGGTTGCACTGGAATCCATGGCTTCAGAAACCCCAATCGTAGTTAGCAATACAGGTGGGCTCTCGGAAATTGTAAATTCAAAAAATGGAATCAAAGTTGAGCCAAAAAATCCTAAAAAGCTGGCAGTAGCAATATCTAAATTACTTGAAAATAATGAATTTAGAAATAATATAATTAATAATGCCAAAAACGATTTATTAAATTATAGCTGGGATAATATAGCGTATAATACTTCAAAAGTCTATAAAAAAGCTGTTAAAAATAAATTAGATTCTAAAAATGATAGTTCTTCAGAAATAATTGAAAGAATTTAATAATATTTGGAATAATTAGGATAACGAAAATACCAATAATGTCAATAATACCAATAATACCAATAATAATTTAAAATCAATAATTTAATTTTAACTACTTTATATTTTATTTTTATTTTTACTAAATACTATCAAATATTAAATTCAGGGGGCGAATTTAATGTATTTATCTTTTAATTTTGAAGTACACCAACCACATCGGTTGAATAAATTTATAAATAATGATATGGATTTATGGGGCAGGTATATGGATATAAATCTAAATAAAGAGCTTTTTAAGTCTGTATCTAAGAAATCATACTATCCTGCAAGTTATTTATTGTTAGATTTAATAGATGAGCATGATATAAAGGTTTCATTTAGTATAACTGGTACTTTTATAGAACAAGCTTTAGAATACGATAATTATCTTTTAGACATCTTTAAAGATTTGGTTGATACGAAAAACGTTGAATTAATGACTGAAACATATTATCACTCTTTAAGTTGTTTTATTTCCGAAGAGGAATTTACCGAAGAAATAAAAAAGCACCAACATATGACAAAGGATTTATTTAAATACGAGCCAAAAGTGTTTAGAAATACCGAATTAATTTATAATAACAGGGTTGCAAAAATAGTCGAGAATTTGGGCTTTAAAGGCATATTTACTGAAGGTGTTGACCGAGTTTTAGAATATGGCTCTCCAAACTATTTATATAAAACTCTTTCTGGTTTAAAAGTATTACTTAGAAACTACAGCTTAAGCGATGACATTGGATTTAGATTTTCATCAAATGATTGGTCTGAATATCCTTTAACAGCTGAAAAATATGCAAATTGGATAAATGGTTGCAATGGTGATTGTGTAAACCTTTATATGGATTATGAAACTATTGGGGAGCATCATACTAAAGAAAGTGGCATTTTTGACTTTTTGACTGCATTACCTGAACAATTAGCAATGTTGGAAAACATAGAATACGCTACTCCTTCTGATATATTAGATAATTGTAACCCTCGCGGTATTATAAATGTATTTGAGCATAATACCATTTCCTGGGCAGATATGGAGAGAGATGCAAGCGCTTGGTTAGGGAACAAAATGCAAGATTTAGCTTTTCAAAATTTAGAAAGTCTGAAAAATTATATAAATTTCTTCGAGTACTCTAAAGAATCTCAGGAATATTTACTGTATAAAAATTTACAAACTAGTGATAACTTCTATTATATGTGTAATAAATCTTCAAGTGATAAAGATGTTCACAACTATTTCAGCCATTTTCAAAGTCCTTATGACGCTTATGGTATTTATTTAAATGCCATACATGATTTTAAAAATTATATTATATTAAAATCAACAAATAATGAAATTATTGATGATATTTGGATAAAAAACTAAAATCTAATACTAAATATAAAAACTAAGAATTAAAAAATAATATAATAAAATAATATAATAAAATAATATAATAAAATAATATAATAAAATAAGAACTTAAAATAAATATAAGTTAAATTATTTTAATTTTGCACCACAGAATGGACAAACGAGCCATGTAGGGTCAACCTCTCTCCTACATTTTCTACATTTTGGAATGGTATTTTCTTTTTTCTTCAATTCAATACCACAATGTGCACAATGTACCCAATCTGGTAAAATAGGCTTTGAACAACCTTTACAGTATTCTACATCTTCAAATACCATATTTTCAGTACTGGTACCACAATGTATACAGTGTTCCCATCCTACATCAATGATATTGTTACATTTATTACACAATGTCAAACTGTTAAAGAATTTAATACCTAAAGTCCTTTTAACTTTTTCCAAAGTCACCATAGCTTCTCTTTTAATGACTTCATCCATATCATAGGCTATGATATATTCAATACTGGTTATAATTTCGTTTAGTGACCTTTTATCATACATATCCATGTATTGAAATGATTCAGGTCTAGCTTCAGTAAGGTCGACCAATCTTTTTAATGTAACTAATTTTGTAGCTGGAACGGCACTTCTAAGTCCTTTTATGACGCTTGCTTTTTCTTCTTCGTTTAGGGGTATAACGGTAACCATAATAAGCCTCCAATTTTCACGTTATGGTTATTTTATATTTTTACTACTTCTCTATTACGACATAATTATTTAAATATCTATTCAATTAAATTTATATGCCTTAAATTTACATTTCATGTATTTTTAATATATAATTCCGTAATTAACTATAATTGGTTATGCTTATCTATAGTATACCTCTAATTCTCCTAAACTCATAATTTTAGGGTAGTAGTATTCTAAATTTCCATAGTATTCGCTTTTTGAAATATTGTTTAATTTTAAAACTTCAAAATTTTGCCTTTCAATTTCAAATTTATAGTAATTAATCATCTTACCCGAGTTATTGTATTCCGACAATATGGTACATTTTTCAAGATTTTCAAATTCATTAGCTGAAAGCCAAACTATTTTACAAATATCTAATTTATTATTTCTATCTAATTCATCATGTAATCTATTTCCTAATTCTGAAACTACTTGATTACATGTTAAATATACTTTTCCATCACTTTCATAGGTTTCATAGGATACTACACTCAATTCTTTAAGTTTATAATCGTAAGTTTCGGTTTTAGACTTTTCAGTCATAAATATAAACGGAATAACGGTTAAAATTATAATAATTAGGCCTATGAATATTATTGGTATTTGAGAGTCTCTTGAAGCCATGGTTTCACAATCTGACTATTTTTTGGTTATACAATTAGTTATTACATAAGTTTATTACACAAATCTATTACACTTATTTATGATTTTTAACATATATAATACTTACCTCGTCAATAAGTCATAATATATGAGCAAATAAACAACTAAAAAATAAAAAAAAATAAGGATAAATTAAGATAAAATAAAAAATAACTAAAAAATAAATATAATATATAAATATAATATATGAAAGAAATCTAAAATTAAAAAAATATTTTATTAAAATTTATTAATATTATTGAATGTATTCGTACCCTTTTTCAAAGGCCAAGGTATTTTTCTTTTCCGTACCTTTTGGAACACTTTCTAAAAGGGCTTTTTTAACTATTTCTGGGTCTACATCCAATATTTTTGTTAAGGAGCCGAGCATAACAATATTTGCAACAATTCCCAAACCAATTTCTTTATTTGCAATTTCGGTAAATGGGATTTTGTAAACCTTGTTTTTTGATTCATATTCTTCAGAAACACTTACAAGGTCTTTATCGATTAAAATGGTAGCATTTTCTTTTATCTCTTCACCATATTTATCAAAAGCAGGCTGTGACATCGATATAAGTACATCAGGCAATATAACTTTTGGAAAATCTATTTCTTCTTCAGATATTACTACCTCGGACTTACTAGCCCCTCCCCTAGCTTCTGGACCGTAGGATTGTGTTTGAACTGCATTTTTACCGCCGTATAATGATATGGCTTTACCCAATATAACACCGGCTAATATGATACCTTGACCGCCAAATCCTGAAAATCTTACTTCTTTTCTCATAATTTCACTCAATAGCTTAGTTATATTATTTATTTAATATATTATTTATTTACTACTTTATTATTTTATTAATCTATTAATTTAATACACTAGTTATGCAAAATTACTTATAAATCTTGTAATTTTTTCAATTGTTCGATGTATTCTGGTTTTTCAATATCCTGGAATTCTCCGATAATTACTTTGTCAGTTAATTCCTCAGGACTCATTTTTTCAGCTTTAGCAGCTCTTAAACTACTATCTTTTAAGTAGGTCATCATTTCCGCAGGTTTTTTGGAAACGTTAAACCTACCGTAGTATGTAGGACATTGTGAAACGACTTCAATGAACGCAAAACCTTTCTTTTCCATTCCTTTTTTGATTGAATTAGCAAGCTGTATCGGATGAGCTGTTGTCCATCTAGCAACATATGAAGCACCCGCAGCTTTTGCAACATTGCATAAATCTAATGGATTTTCAGGGTTTCCGTAAGGTGCTGTAGTTGCCTTTTTTTCGTGTGGCGTTGTAGGTGAGCATTGCCCTCCTGTCATACCATATATATTGTTGTTAATGCAAATAACGGTCATATCGATATTTCTTCTACAACCGTGTAAAAAGTGATTTCCACCGATTGCAGACGTATCTCCGTCACCTGTAAATACAACTACTTTTTTGTCTTGTCTTGCTACTTTTGTCCCCAAAGCAAAAGCAATAGGTCTACCGTGGGTAGTGTGCAATGAATCACAGTTTAAATATCCTGGAACTCTAGAAGAGCACCCAATTCCTGAAATTGCTATTATATCATCGGTATCTAATTTCTGCCTTTCCATAGCATTTATAAAACAGTTTAATACAATCCCATTTCCACAACCTGCACAGAATATGTGCGGTAATCTATCTTCACGCATATGTTTTATTGAAGGATGCACTTTATCACCATATTATGAATTAATCACTAAATGATACGAATAATTGGTTTATACTTAAATTAATAATTGAAATTAATAATTATATTTATGATAATATCTAATATCATAACTTCCTTTAAATAATTAATTATCATAAAAAAGTAAATATTGGAAATAAAATATAATTTCATAACAATCGTATAACAATCGTATGGCAATTTTATATCTTACATATTTGCTGCAGCGTGGGACAATTCAAATATTGCACCACCCAAGTCATTTCCAATATCTTGTATTTCGTTAATTTCTAATTCTATATCTTTATCTTGGAATTTCACAGTAACAGGTAAGTATTTGTATGTAAATTCTACTATTTCAAAAGGTTTTCCAAATACTTCAAGTGCTATTAATCCAGAAAAGCCAGGTTTTGGCATATTTCCAACTGCACTGTTGTTTTCAAGTTCCATAGGTTGTGTAATAACTTTATTAACGTACATATCTTCGCTAATAGTTTTTAATATGTTGGATACGACTTCTTTTTCACTTTTTCCAAATCCTTTTAAAACAAATTTGGTGTCAATATATCCATCATCTATAAAGTCATATATGTCATCTTCATCGTAAATTCCTTCTTTTAACTCTTCGATAGTATATTCAATATCAGGTTTTGATTCAACAGAATAACTAATATCATATCGTGCTTGTATCTTGTTAAAAAATTCAATTATATATAATAACAATTCCCCGAACTCTTTTGAACTAATAGTTATTTTTGAAGGTTTCATTACTTCTAAATCAGCACCCTGCTCCATACAAAATTTTATATATTCCGTAAATGTTTCAAAAGTTAATTTCATTTCTAAGATTTTTGTATAAAATTTTGTTCCATTATTTTTATTTTCGTCAACTTCTTCGTCATAGTCTTCAGATATTATTTCCATTTTAGGGTATTTTTCTTTTAATTCTTTTAAAAATTTTTCATACATAACTTCTGTAATATGTTTGTCGTTACTTTTAACTTCTTGAAAGGTTATGATTTCTATCATAATATGCCCCCTATTTAAATTAATATTTTGTAAATTGTTTTAAAATAATTATTATATTGTTATTACTGTATTATTTCAGTATTATTTTTTATTATTTTTACGAATAGTTCATTATTTCATTATTAAATGATAATTACTTTTGGAAATTATATATAATTATCTATATATATTTAAAGCCACATACCTAAAAAACTAAAATAAATATATCATTATTATATAGATTTTATTATATGAATTTAATTAAACACGAGGTAGGTATCTTATGATAATCATGTTAATTTTGATATCAGGGGTATTGTTGGGATATATCTTTAGAAAACAATTAAAGGACAAAAATTTATCCAATATTATAAATTTAACCTTAATTTTATTGGTATTTTTCATAGGTGTTTCCACAGGAAAAATGGAGACAAATGCGATATCTACAGTTATAACTTCATTAGAGTTTTGTATTTTAACGATGTTTGTAACTCTTATAATTGCCACAGTTATAATGAATAAAATGAAAACACGTAAATTATTTAAAAATTAAATAAAAGGATGATTATATGATAAAATCACAATTCACGTCTAAAAATTCAACTCTAAAGAAAATAACAAATAAATTGTCGTTTACTCATATTATGTTATTGGCTTTGATTGTGGGATATGCCGTAGGTAAATATACGTCGATGGATTTTGGAAATACCTATGAGTTAATGCTCTATCTTATGGTATTTTTAATTGGGGTAGATTTGGCAAAAAGTGATGGATTAAAAAGTATAAGGCACGTAGGTAAAATGGGCTTGATACTACCTGCAATAACTATATTCGGGGCAATAGTTTCTGCAATAATTGCAATACCACTTTTTGGTATTCCTTTAAAGTATAGTTTGGCAATTTCTACTAGCGTAGGTTGGTACAGCTTAGCCGGACCTACAATAGCAACTTATTCAACAGAATTCGGGCTTATTGCATTTTTAATGAATTTTATGAGGGAAATATTTACAATGATGGGTTACCCATTAGTCATAAAAAAATTTCCAAAGGATAGTGCCATAACATTGGGCGGTGCAACTTCAATGGACTCTACAATGCCTGTAGTGGCTAAATTTGGTGGTAATGAGTATACAATGCTTTCATTCGTGCACGGGGTTATATTAAGCGCTCTAGTTCCGTTTATATTACCTTTAATACTGATGTTACCAATATAATTGAATTGAAATATTTAACATAATAATAAAATAATAGTAAATAATAAAATAATAGTAAATAATAAAATAATAAATTATTTAAAAAGTTATTGTTAGTTTATACTTATTTTATACTTATTTTAACCTATAATTCATCTTCTTCATCTTCAAAAATACTTTTTCCCAAAGTTTTATTTGATAAATCATTTTCGCTTTTTCCCCATAATTCATCAAACATTACGTCTTCACCGCCATAAACTCCATTAAAACGGTTTACTTTTATAAGTGCGGGTATTTTAAGGGATGGGCCCAATACAATAGCTTCACCAACGTTTAAAGACGGCAATTGGGCAATTAAATCCTCGCTTAAACTTTCGGAAGCCTGTTGAATGTATCTTTGGTCTTTTGGTTCAATTATCTTTGATATTATAAAGTTATTGCATTGTGAGAGTGCCTCCTGGTCAAGTGTCTTAGGACGTTGAGAAACAAGGCAAATACCAACTCCAAATTTTCTACCTTCTCTCGCAATTCTAGAAATAGGCACTTTTGATTTTGTAGGTCTATTTTGTGGTATTATCAAATGCGCCTCCTCATATATTATAAATATAGGATTTGCAGTTTTTGTGCTCCAAAATGATTTTTTCCTGTCTTTTAATATTTCTTTTGAGAAATAAGATATTATTAAATCCGTACTTTCCTCATCAAGTTCGCTAATGTCTACAATGTTAATTCTATTTTCTTTAATGCCTGAAATAGGATTGTAGTTTATTGCAGTAATTTTTGATTTATACGCCAATAAATCTTCAAATCTCATTTTTAATGTTATTAAACTATCTAATTTGTTTTTATATTCGTCCATATCCGCATAAACTTCTATTCTAGTTATTATGGTATTTATATACTCCTCTACGCTATTATATTCAACTTCTTCATGTTCTTTATTTAAACCAATTATTGCACGTCTACCAAATGACCTTTGAATAGATGCTGCAGGGTCTACACCGGCTAAATTCATTAGTGAATCAGGGTGCATATTGTAAATGTTTATTTTTGGTTTAATCGGATTTATTTTTAAATCTGTGCTGTAACTTTCCATATCTAAATATTCACGGTGCATATCAAAAACTATTATTGTAGCGTTTAATTTCTTAAATTGCTCCAATAAAACTGAAATTGTATTTGATTTACCTTGCCCTGTTATCGCTAAAACTGCCAAATGTCTAGAGCATAATTTATTTACGTCTAAAGAAACATCTATATCTGATGATATCAATTTTCCAATTTCTAATTTGCCATTAGAAAATACTTTATCAAGTGTTACTTTGGAAGTCTTATATACTTCGGTTAATGGTTTTGGTGGTCGTCTTGGTATCTGCATATTCCTGGTATCGCCTAAGATTTTTATTGATGAAATTGTGTATATTTCGTCTTCACTTTCAAACTCTTTTATATTGGTAACCGCACCATATTCTTTTAATTCGTTAGTAATCAAATTTCCACGAACTACATTTTCAATCATTCCTAATATTTCTGTTCCTTCATTATATATTGATACATACTCCCCTATTTCCGGAACATCGGATGAAATCATCTGTAAGGCATAGGAAGACGTTTCACCTATTGTATAACCCAAAATTTTTAAATTATTAATTTCTGCACTATTTTGATTCATAATTACCCTCTTATTATCTCATACTTAATTATAATTTATCTAATTATAAATAATCTATTTATTTAAATTTCTACAGAAATATTTCTGATTCTAAAAATCTGCCCTTAAAAAGTAATCAAATGTAAATCAGATACCGAATGTAATTACATATCAAAAACTATATATGTTTTAGAAACAGTTTATAAAATATTGACTAAATAATTGAATAAAACCGTTTTTAGTTTAGAAAATCTAATATATGCGCGATATCTAAACTATAAAAAGGTTTTGAATTAAAAACATTGTAGTAATACTTTATTGAAAATTTAGTAATTATAGTATTAATTTTAAATAACTTACTAATTGATAACGTTATTTAAAGTGATATATACACCCATAAGCTTATTGGGGGATTCATTATGGCAAAAATTTCGAGTTTAGAACGTTCTAAGCTAGATAGACTTGCAATTGATATGTTAATATCCGCCCCACTAATGGATGGGAAGGAAATGGAAGAAACGCTGGAACAATTAAAATACATGGCAATGTTAAAGTCTGGAAAAAGAAAAATAACTAAAGAATTAGATAGTTGGGCTTCATTAGCTTATTTGGAGTCTTTGGGTGAGGATGAGTATACAAAATTAAAATAATTGTGTTTATCTTATAATATAAAATTTAATTGAAAAATAATCAAAAATACCATTATTTACTTTATTTTAAGATATTTTAATTTATTTTTTAATTTTTGGAAATATTTGAAAATGATTTTAAGTAATTTTATATAATTTAAATGCTTTTTTTATTATGGCAAAATTAATAATTTATAAAAATACCTATATATTCGAAATAACTATTTTAACTATAAGATATAATATAAAAATATAAAAATACAAGTGTATGTTAAAATATATGTAAAATTATATATTATATATCAGATGTGATATACGACATACAGCGAGAGCATCACCCGCGTGTATTAAATAATTCAGGTGTAATATGATAAAAGATTGCAAAATATGTGGCGGTACCGGTAAAAAGGTTATAAAATACGATATATGCCCCGATTGTGACGGGACCGGTTACCAGGAAGAATTTGAGACTAAAAAACACTTTAAAGGCGTATCAAAAAATTCAAAATATGATTTTGATGACGCAGAAATACCTTGTTCAAAGTGTGAAGGGACCGGAAAAGTACCAGTTTATGGATTATGTGAATTTTGTGAAGGAACTGGTAAAATTGTAGCATGTGACGAATGCGGGGTTCAGATAGGAAAATATCCTGACGATTCAAATAAAAAATTGTGCAAAAACTGCCAGAAATCTCAAAAAGATGACCAAGAAAATAAAAAGGTAGTTTATGTTTTAGATGATTTTGTAACTATGGAAGACCTTGAAGAAGGTAAGTTTTACAAGGGTAAAGTTTCAAGAGCTGAAAAATACGGGGTTTTTATTCAATTAAATGAAAAAGTTAGGGGATTATTGAGATTTAGGGAAGTTGTAGGTAGGAAAAACAGCGACTTTAAAATCGGTGACGAAGTAGTTGTACAGCTTTCAGAATTGAAACTTGGTAAAAGAGAAGTTGACTTTAGATACATTCCAACAGCCGGTTATGAACTCAAGAAATTTGAAAAAAGCTACGATTTAATACCTATCGCTCAAATATTCGAGAAAGGTCTCGAAAATATGAAAGATAAGGTAATTAAAATTAGAGGAGAAGTTATTCAAGCAGTCCAAACTCCAGGACCTACGGTATTCACCGTTACAGATGGTACAGAAGTAGGATGGGTTGCAGCTTTCGAAAGCGCAGGAGTGAGAGCTAACCCTGAAGTTGAACTTGGTTCAGTCATTGAAGTAGTTGGTTCAGTTGGCGTGAGAGATGGAAAACTCCAAATTGAAAGAATGATGTTATCTTTACTCGAAGGGGATGAAGAAACCACTGTAAAAGACTCCATTGAAAAGCAGTTAGATATAAAGTCTGAAGCTAAAAGTGACATCGAGTTTTTAGTAGAAAGTCCAATCCTTGAAAAATTAAGACCTAAAATGGCAGACGTTGCCAAAAGAATTAGACGTGCAATGTTAGATGGTAGACCTATCATATTAAGACATCACGCTGATACAGATGGTTATTCTGGCGGTATTGCCTTAGAAAAAGCAATTTTGCCCGTATTGAATGAATTCTCATTAGATTCTGGAGCACAATGGCACTACTATAGGAGAAGCCCTTCAAAAGCACCTTTCTATGAATTAGAAGACGTAACAAAAGATATTATATTTTCATTAGAGGATTACATAAGATTCGGTCAAAAGATGCCTTTAGTAATACTCGTAGATAATGGAAGTACAAACGAAGATATACCAGCTATTTCAGAAATTAAAGCTTACGATGTTGAGGTTGTAGTTGTAGACCACCACTACCCTGGCGAAGTAGTTGACGGAAGAGCAGAAATTGATGATTACATCGATGCACACGTAAACCCTTACTTAGTTGGCGGAGACAGTAATTTAACAGCGGGTGCACTTGCAACAGAAGTAGCAAGAATGATAAATGAAGATGTAACTGATGTAATCAAACACTTACCGGGTGTAGCAATGGTTGGTGACCATGCACGTGGTGAGGAAGTAGACCAGTACATAAAATTAGCTTTAGAGACGTTAACTGAAAACAGTAAGACCGCTTCAGCTAAAGAGTTTACATTTGAAGATTTAGATAAAATAGCACTTTGTATGGATTTCGAAGCATTTTATTTAAAATTCATGTCAGGAACTGGAATTGTAGATGACATACTTGCAATAAATAAGGAAGAATTTGCAAGACACGAGCGATTAATCAATATATTATATCATAGGGCTATGAAAATGGTTGATAGACAAATGAAAAGTGTCATACCATCCATTAAAACAAGAGAACTTTCAAACGGTATTTTATTAAACGTTATTGACGTAGAAAAATACGCACACAAGTTTACATTCCCAGCACCTGGTAAAACATGTGGTTTTGCACACGATAGTATCGTAAAACAACACGGCGAAGAAAAACCAATCGTTACACTTGCATATGGTCCAGATTTCGGTGTAGTAAGAGCTACAGACGCAGTGAGTGAAACATTTAGCTTCAACTTGAACTTAATTGTAACACAGTTAATGGAAGAAATACCTGAATCTTCACTCGATGGTGGAGGACACGAATGTGCAGGAAGCCTTAAATTCGTTGAAGGACTTAGAAGCAAGGTATTAGATAGATTCTTTGAAATTGTAGAATCAATGAAATAATTAATATAAAAAATAATAATAAAATAAAACTAATAAAAATAATAATAAAATAAGAATAACTAGATAAATTAATAAATATTTCAGATATTTATTTTTATTATCCTGAATTAAATTATCTTTTTTCAAAATATTGATTAATTTATTAATCCATAACTTTTAAATTATACAAATTAATCGATGTATTTATAATATGTTCGTGATTTGATAAGTCATTTATCCATTTTTTAGGAATTGCATTGAATCCGTAATAGGTACCTGCAAGTGCTCCACACATACTGCCTATACTGTCAGTATCCCCTCCTGCATTTATTGAATTTAATAAGGATGATTCAAAGCTATTGCTTATCATAAAGGAGAATATTGCAGAAGGAACTGCTTCAATAGCGTTAATTCCAGTACCTAATTTATCATAACCTTCCAATATAACTTTTTTATCGTAGTTGTTATTATGAGCGTTTTCACAAATTTCTAAGATGTCCACGATTTTTTCGGAAAATTCAATCGAAGTATCAATTAATAAATGACTACAATCTTCAATTGTTTGCCTAAATTCGGGGTATTCATACGGTCTTTTAATATCCCTTTCTCCGATAAATAATATTGGGTCATAACCTTTTTCCATGCGTTTTTTATCAATTATATTTTTATTATATTCTATAATTTTAGAATATGTAGAATGACTCGCCTCAGGATGCTCATATTTTGAGATATCGTCATCTTCCAAATCCCTATTTAAAAAGGCTCCTACGTCCTTTTCATAGACGTCTCGTAATTTTTCAATAGCACCTAACCCATCATCAAACCCACCTTTTTCAAGTCTGTATTTATCATAGGTATTGTGTGCAATACCATGTATTAAACACTTTGAAACTACGAACGAAATTGAAAGAGCTCCTGCTATTGCATTAGGACTATTATGAGTTAGTTTTGTGACTGAAATACTTTTTTCAACCAATTTGCTTAAATTATCAAAATAAAATAAACCCAATGGAGCTGTTCTCATGGCAGAACCACAAGTTTCAGAGGGCATTCCATTTTTAATCCCTTTTGATAAATTTTCAAGTGCTTTGCTACTTGTAGGTCCAATACCTATAGGGTTGTGGTTGTACCAATAGAGCAAATTTTCAATAAATTTATCTTCGTTATATCCATTCTTATCAAAAGCATTTGCAAGTGCTAAAGTCTGTTCTGTATCGTCCGTATAATCTCCTGCTTTTAATATGTCTTTAAATTTATTTATGGGGTCTATATACTCACTTATTCCGCCCATTTCTTCAATTTGTGACCTTGTAAACCATTCTACGGGCATACCTAAAGCATCACCTATTGATAATCCAACGATACAGCCTTTAAATTTATCTTCGTATGCTTGGGACTTGTCCACCATAAAATCACTTCTTTTTAATTGATAATTATATAATTTGTATAATATAATTAATATTCGAGATTATATTAAATTTTTGATATTATTTTTTAATCATCTAATCATATCATTATTTAACAGGTATTTTATTAATTCAACCTTGTATTCGTAATATTCTTCATTTCCTTCAAATTCTAAAGCTACTTTTTTTAATAAATTTGGTATGTCCAAATGTTGAGGACATTTTTCAATACATTCATTGCATTCAATACATTTTGAAGCATTTTTCCAAACTCCATTTACTCCCCCTATATCTTTCATATAGTCTAATTTAGCGTAGTAAGCTCTTGTATTATCGTTTTCATCTTCAAAAATATGTTTATCGTTGTATAATTCAAATATTCTAGAAATAGCAATATCTGCAGTACAGGGCGAACAATAATTACAATCTGTACAATTTATTTTTGTTTTATCATCATAAATTTGAGCTATTTTAGAAATAAAAGAATTATATTTTAAAGTTGATTCAGAATCCCCATATATATTATACTTTTCTAAATCAAAGTTTTTGGCCAATTCAACGTTTTCAATCAAATGAGGCATGTAATTCATACCTGATAGAACGCAGGTAATTTCAGGATGTCCCCAAAGCCAATTAAACGACCAATCAACAGGATTATCAACAGGATTTGACGAATTTATATCTTTATCATAACTAGTACGATATTCATCCATTATTTTTTTAACTTCTTTAGGTACTTTATATACTAATTTTCCACCTCGAAGTGGTTCCATGATAAAAATACCTAAATTTTTTGATTTTGCGTATTCCAGACCTTTTTTTGTAATCTGCGTATTTTGGTCGATATAATTGTATTGAATAAGGCAAACATCCCAGTCATAAGCATCTACGATTTTTTTAAATGTTTCATAGTCTTCATGAGTAGAAAATCCCGTATTTTTTATTTTTCCTTCTTTTTTTGCTTTTTCCAAAAATTCAAATACGTCTAACGATTTTAATTTTTCCCAACTTTGTTTTGTAATTGCATGAACTAAATAGTAATCAATATAATCCGTTTTCAACTTTTCAAGCTGTTTATCCAAGTAATTTTCCATATCTTCAATATTTTTTAGTTCATTTCCGCCCTCAATTGAGGAACCAAGTGATAATTTTGTAGATATTTTTACTTTATCCCTTAAATCATGTTTGTTAAGAATTTTCCCCACGAATGATTCACTATTACCATTATGGTACGGTACTGCAGTATCTATAAAATTTAACCCATTCTTTATCGCATAAACAAATAATTCTTCGGCTTTTTCTTCATCTATTTTTCCATAATATTCGGGTAGCCTCATCGCACCAAAGCCCAAAATAGATATTTTTTCCCCATTTTTTGGTACAGTCCTATAATACATAATTTCCCCCAAAAATATCGTATTAGTTTTTAAAATTTTTAAAATTTTTAAAAATATTGCATAATTCATTCATTTAATCAAACATTTTAATATAATATATATTTTTGAACGTATTTATTCTATCATATGAAATTATGTAAATTAGAATTTTAAAATAATACATTAAATGGGATAATAAATTATCATTATTTTTAACATAAGAATAATAAAAATTAAAAAAAAGTATTACTAGGTATTTATTAAAAATTATTTTGAAGATAAGATATATTTAAAATTGAATTGCACATACATTTTTAATTTGTGGTATTTTAATTGTATGTTGTAGTTTTGTGTTTTTAATTAATTTTAATGTAATGTTTAGTGTTATATGTTTTCGTGTTTTATTGACCATTTATGTGTTATTTGTTTATGTGATTACCGATTTGTGACTATTATGTGTGTTTGACTATTGATTATGTGACTATTGACTATATGAATATTATTTATGTCCTTTATGTAACTTAACTACTATAGGAGTGATGAGATGTTGATTTAATTTTTTTATTTGTTTATGTTTTATACTCTATTATCGTGCAATATGTTATTATGCCCCATACTAACACCCACTAGTAAGGGGCATATGTTATCATATTACAAACTATGGTAGCTATTTAGGTTTTGAATTTGATTTGAATGATTAAATTAATTGGCAATTTGTTCTTTTTTCTTTAGTATTGCAGCTACGCCGTAACCCAACACCATCATTAGCAGAATACCAATTAACATGGCAGCTATTTCACCGATTTTATCCATTCCAGGAATGGCATAATCTGCAAAAGGTGAAGGAGCTACTGTACCTTCTTCTTCTAAACCAATTTCCTTTAAGTTACTTTCAAGTGCGTTACCATTGATTATTTTTTCCGCAGCACTTTCTAAACCATCAGGGTCACCTGAAGCAATGAAAGGTGCCAATATTCCAATAATAAGGGCGATAATTAAACCACCCATTATAAATTTGCTATTTTTTGAGTTTGTACCGAGGCTACCATTACTCATTTTTACCACCTGCCCACTTTAACATGTCAGGTCGTGCAGATGCAATATAACCCAATACTATCGCAGTAATTGCACCTTCAATTAATCCAATAATGGCATGGTACAACCCCATAGCACTTAATCCCGCAACTAATGGGAATGTTCCAGCAATAGTTAATTCTAATGAACATACTATCGCACTTGTGAATAAGGCTAACCAACCGCCCACGAAAGCAGCGATTGATATTCCCCTGTTTCTTAAGCTTTTGAAAGCATAATATCCAACAAAGGCACATATTACACCCATGTTAAATATATTTGCACCCATTACAAGTATTCCCCCATCTGCAAAGAATAAACCTTGTATAAGTAATACAAGAGCTAACAATAAAATACCTGCATATGGACTGTCAAATATCATAGATGCCATAGCAGCACCCACCATGTGACCACTCGTCCCCATACCTATAGGAACGTTTATAGCTTGAATCGCGAAGATTCCTGCACCAAGAACTGCGAATAACGGTACGGATTTTTCATCCATATTGTTTTTTGCCCACTTGATGGCTAATGCAACAAATATAATGGATATTATCCAAAATATTGCACTTTCCCATGTAGGAATAAATCCATCTGGTATGTGCATATCTAACACCTCAAAGATATGCCAAAATGATAATTAGCTATAATCTATATTCTACAATATTTTTATTGAAATATGGAAATAATATAGTTTTAATATTGTTTCTACATTAGTTATTTATTTATTGATATCATACAATATTACCTAAAATATTATTATGATAAAACTATCATTTTGGTAATTATACTATTATTCTTTAAATATTCTTTAAATTTAGTATTTATTTGTCTGTTGTACGTCTATATTTGTATATTATATATTATTGTATATTAAATATTAGAGAATTTATTGTTTTATTGTATATTATATTAATTTGGAGGTAGTATTTGATACTACAACAATGTTTATCGTTTATTTTCAATATTTCTTTTTATATGTTGATATATTTTAATATTTAAGTATTTTTTGTATCCTAATTTTACTATGAAGTCGTATTTCATATTTAGTTGTTATACTTAATTGTTATGTTACAGTAATACTTATTTTAAAAAAATATTACGTATAATATGTTAGCATATTTTAGTATATATAATTTTCTTTTTTGTATTACATTTTCATAATAATTTTAAATTAATATTACGATTAAATAAAATAGTTCGATAGCTTATATGCAATTTATATATATCATCATACAATTTACATTGAACAATAATGACGTATTACACATCATGATAAAATATAAGTCATAATAAGTATAAGTCATAATAAGTATAAGTCATAATAAGTATAAGTCATAATAAGTATAGGTCATAATAAGTATAAGACATAATAAATTATATATATTAAAATATCCATAGTGAAAATAAATCTAAAAAACGAATATAACATATTGATGGTAGAAACTATGGAATCGAACATGAAAGTAATGTTAAAAAGTAAGCTGAAGGCCGAAGTTTCAAAGAAAACGTCAGTAATGCCTTTATCAAAAGTATCGAAATTATCAATATTATCAACCGTATCAACAGTATCTAATTTATTTTCAAATAGTGTAAACTTTAACGCTTTTTTATTCCAGTGGTGGCACTAACTAATTATCGCTATAGTAATAGCAAGGTTATGTGCAAGAAGTCCCTGAGTAGTATCGATAGTATATCAACAATCTATTAATCAAAGTTATCTGATATGTTAATTTTATGATTTAATATATATATTCATTGTATTATATATCTAAATTAATAAATAAATGAATTATTGAATCAAAAATTAAATCACAAAATATAGTCAATCAGATTTAAATCTAGCTAGATAATGATATCGACTTTTTTGCAATTATTAAACTATAATAACTAGTTAAATTATTAATATATCAAAATTAACAAGTTATTGACCAATATTTTAAATTATATGGCTAATTACCATCTAAAAATTAAAAAATATTAAAAAAAATATTAAAAAAAATGGAAAATTAAAAATGGTGAATTTATGAAAAATGATAAAACTCAAAACACTCAAAAAAGACAATCAAAAAATTTAAAAAGCATCGAAGATTATATTGACGCCGAAAATGGAAAGTTGGGAAAATTCGGGGGTTACGGTGGTCAATACGTACCTGAAACAATGATTCCAGTACTCGAAGAGCTCGAAGAGCAGTATTTTCAATATAGGGATGATGAAGATTTTCAAAATGAGCTTACGTATTATTTAACACAATATGCAGGTAGGGAAACTCCTCTTTATTACGCAAAAGAATTAACCGAGAAACTTGGCGGTGCTAAAATCTACTTAAAAAGAGAGGATTTATTGCACGGTGGCGCTCACAAAACAAATAACACCTTAGGTCAGGCATTACTTGCTAAAAAAATGGGTAAAAAAAGGTTAATTGCTGAAACTGGCGCAGGTCAACATGGCGTTGGTACAGCAATGGTGGGAGCACTATTTGGTTTAAAAACAGAAGTTTTCATGGGTAGAATCGACGTAGAAAGACAACAACCAAACGTTTCAAGAATGGAATTAATGGGTGCAAAAGTAACCCCTGTCGATGAAGGTTCAAAAGTTTTAAAAGATGCCGTAAACAAGGCTTTGGAAGAATTTGTTAAGAATTTTGCAGATACGCACTATTTGGTTGGCTCAGTGGTTGGACCTCACCCATTCCCTTTGATTGTGAGAGATTTCCAATCTGTAATAGGTAAAGAAGCTAAAAAACAAATAATGGAGCAAGAAGGTAGATTACCTGACCATTTAGTAGCTTGTATTGGTGGTGGAAGTAATGCAATAGGTTTATTCCACGCCTTTTTAAATGATAAGGATGTTACGATGACTGGTGTAGAACCTGCAGGAAAAGGTTTAGATACAAAAGAGCACGGTGCAGCAGTTACTAAAGGTAAAAAAGGAGTATTCCACGGTATGATGTCATATTTCATGCAAAATGACGACGGTCAGATTGAAGAAGCTTACAGTATTTCCGCAGGGTTGGATTATCCAGGGGTTGGTCCAGAACATGCACACTTAAATGACATTGGAAGAATTCAGTACACAGGAGCAACGGATAAGGAAGCTTTAAACGCGTTTAAAACACTCTGCCAATGTGAAGGAATTATCCCTGCAATGGAGTCATCACATGCCATAGCTCACGCTATTAATGTAGCGGGAGAAATGGACAAAGACGAAGTAATGGTTGTTAATTTATCTGGTAGAGGGGATAAGGATTTAGATAACGCTTTAAAACACTTAAAAATGTACGATATGATTTAAATTAGATTAATTAATACTAACTTATTAATCAATTAATAACCAATTAATAACTAATTATTAATAATTAAATCATATTTTTAATTTATTTATCCAATTTAAAATTACGGTGATAGCATGGAATCAATTCAAATTACAAAAAAAGAATCAGAAAAACCCGAATTAAAATCGAAAGAAGTATGTGAATATTATTATTCTTATGTTTTAGGATATCCAAATATCAAAGAGTCTGCAAAATTATTAAATAACTTAATAAATTCTGAAACTGGCGAAAAAAACGTAAACTTTGTATTAAAAATACCTTTCAGTGACCCAGGGGCAGAAACTGATGCAGAGAAGTATTTATGTGAAGAAGCTTTAAAAAATGGTTTTGAAGTCAAAAAAATGTTTGATGAATTAAAAAACATTGATTTTAGTAATAAAAATAAAACTGTACTCTATACTTATTACAACATTGCATACGTAAAAGGTTTAGACAATTTTATAAAAACTATTAAAGAAATGGGCTTTACTCATATTCATATCCCCGATATACCTTATAAAGAATCTGAAGAATTATTGAATATCTGTGAAAAATATGGCTTAAAACCAATACTAGCAATATCTCCGAACTTGGATGAATCAAAAATAAAGATAATAAACGATAAAGTAAAATCAATCGACGGAATGTTGTTATTAAATTTAACAACTGGAAATATGATGGATATATTTAATACTGAAATCATGGCTTCACACATGAAAAACATTTCAAATATTTATGATTGTGAAACAATTGTAAACTGTATGTTTGAAAGTGAGTTAGTTGATAAATCGCACGAATATTTTGAAGGTACACTCGTATCTGATAATTTAGCAATTTTATTGAAAGAATATGGTTCAGAAGAAAAAATAGAATTAAAAATTATGGATTATTTATTAAAAAAATAAACTTTTAAAATGAAATAAAATGAAATTATAAACACTAATAAATAATACTTAAAAAATAAATAAATATAATCTAAACTTAATGAAAATTTTTATAATTTAATATAAAAAGTCATTTAAATTATGACTATATTAAAATATATTAACAAGAAAATAATTTTTAAATTTTAATTTCTAATTTTTTTAAAATAATATTTAAATAATCTTCAATTGAAAAAGAGGTTTTAAATGACTCGTGAAACTTGGAATTCTAAAAGAGGTTTTATTGCAACTGCAATTGGTTCAGCAGTTGGTTTGGGCAATATATGGATGTTTCCGTGGAGGGTAGGAACCGAAGGCGGTGCAGCATTCTTAATTCCTTATATTATATTGTTAGTATCAATTGGTATTGTAGCCTTAACCGTAGAATGGACATTAGGTAGAATGACAAAAGGCGGTCCAGTAGTAGCTTTCGAGAAGGCAGGACTTCCATTTGGTAAATATTTTGGAATATTGGGTAATTTTACAATGTTTTTAGTTTTTGCATTTTATTCCCTTATTATCGGTTGGATGATAATGTATTTATCAAATATGCTATTTGGCGGTCTAAGTGCAGTCGACGCAGGTCAATTTTTAGCGTCTCAGGCATTTAGTCCATCAATGGCAATGTGGCAATTTGTAGGGATAGCCATAACGATTTTTATCGTTTCTAAGGGTGTAAAAAGGGGTATCGAGAAAGCAAATAATTTTATGACGCCTGTGTTATATATTTTGCTTATACTCTTAACAATAAACAGTTTAATGTTACCTGGAGTTAATGAAGGACTTTCATTTTACTTATTACCTGATATGGAAAAGTTATTTAGTCCGGGAACTTGGATGATAGCATTATCGCAAATGTTCTTCTCATTGAGCTGTCTAGGTACAACGATGGTTGTTTATGGTAGTTACTTAAAAGAAAAAGAAGATATACCAGTTTCAGCAGTTGTAACAGCCTTTGGGGACACACTAGTGGCATTTTTAGCAGGTTTAATCATTTTCCCGGCTGTATTTTCATTTGGATTTGCACCGGAAGCAGGACCTACTTTAATATTTGCAATCTTACCTGAAGTATTCCAGCAAATGCCGGGCGGTCTATACATTGGAATTTTGTTCTTCCTAGCTTTATTGTTTGCAGGAATTACGTCCTCAGTTTCCATGTTAGAAGTTTGTGTTGAAGCGGTAATGTCAAAAACAAATATTAGCAGGACTTTAGCAGCTATAGGTTTAGGTTTAGCGGTATTTTTGGTAAGCCTGCCATCCCTTTTAGGTGTAACTTTGTTTGGAATGCCATATTTTGACTTTATAATCTACATATCCACTGTACTTATAGGTCCTTTAGGTGCATTACTTGCAGCACTTGCATTGGGCAAAATTGGTATTGATAAGGCATACGAACATATACAACGCGGTGCAAGTGTAAAAATCCCAAAAATATGGAAACCGTGGGCTAAATACTTTTACCCTATAGTAGTGCTCGTAATCTACTTGTATACGTTGGTAAATGGCGGATAAAATTAATAGTATATTAAAATAATAGACTAATAAAATAATAAAATAATAAAATAATAAAATAATAAAATAATACTATATAATTGTATATTAAAAAATAAAATAGGATATATTATAAAATATATTTAAAACGAGAATAAAAATAAAAAATAAAAAAATAATTAAATTAATTATTTAACTCAATTATTCTTTTTCTTCTTTTCTTTTTACGAATGTATCTACTAATGAAACTTTTTCAACTTCTAATCTTTTCATTAATTCGTTTGCAATTCCTAATTTAGCCATTTGAATATTTTCAATGAAAGCAGCTTTTTCAGGAAGTGTTACAGTAACTGTTGATTTTGTAACTTTTGCTTTTAATTCGTCAGCTTTTAATTGTGGCATGAATAATTTTACAACTTCTTTTGCAATGTCTTCTTGTTCTGAAACTACTTCTTCAACTTTAACTTTGTAGTTTACTGTTTTTCCAGCTAATTCGTGGTTGAAATCTACTAAGATTCTACCGCCGTTTACACTTGCGATTTTACCAACTTTACCATCTAAGTTTACAGACATTCCTTGAATAGGTTGTACGTTGTGTTTCTTGAATTCTTTTGCAGGTACGATTTTAACTAATGATGAGTCTCTTTTACCGAAAGCGTTTTCAGGAGCTAATTCAATTTCTTTTTCTTCTCCAACTTCCATTTCAACTACAAGGTCGTCTAAACCTTTTAACATCATTCCTTCACCAGCAGGTATTGTAACAGGTCCATATACCATTTTAGGGTTGTGAATTCCGTTTTCTGTTGCTAACTCTTCACTTGTTGTGTCGAATAATTTACCGTCGGTGTATCCTTCATATGAAATTTTTACAAAGGTTCCTTTTTCCATAAAAAATCACCAAATTTTTCTATATTTAGTTTTTGTGTTTAATGTTATCATACAATAATTTTGCGTCGATATCAAATTTTATTGTATTTTATGAAATTTTTATTTCATATTTCATAGTTATATCCTATTTAGAATATTTTTATTAATTACAAACTAATAATTTAATAATTACATCATACCCATTTAAATATGTTTTGTATGATAAATAGGATTATTGACAATTCAATCGTCTAGATTATCTAATTTAAATTAATTTAAAAAACAATATTACTTCAATTTCTTGGTATATAAATTTTTGTTAAGGTTATCAAAACTATTGATATAGCCATATATAAATAAAGAAAGTATTCTATATATGTATTAACATAAAAAATTATATGTGTAGTATATAAATCAAAATAAGAATAGAATAGAGTATAATAGAGTAAAATAGAGTAAAATAAGAATAAGTGGAAAGATAGATAGTTATGATTTCAGCAATTATATTATCCGGCGGTAAAGCTTCAAGAATGGGTGGCGAAAAGTCATTTAGGAAAACCCCTGACGAAAATAAGTACCTAATTGAAAAGGTTGCCGACATCTTATTAGATATGGATTTACCGTTCGTTACAGTATTTAAAAACCCCAAATTTATGAATGATAACTCTGAAGAAATTGAAAAGCAGACCTATTTTAAAAATAAATACAGACAACCGATAACATGGGATACCATTGCAGGAAAAGGTCCATTAATTGGAATATATGAAGGTATGAAAATCTCGAAAGGAGATTGGATATTGGTATTGCCCTGTGATATGCCTTACATATCAAAAAACGCTATTGAAAAATTAATTAGCAAGGTAGAACTTGCCGAAAAAGGTGGATACGATTGTATAGTTCCAAAACATAAGAATGGGTTTATAGAACCTCTTTTTTCATTGTACCATATATCATCCATTAAAAAACTTGAAAATATCGTTAATGAAATCAAAGAATCTGGAAAATCTGCCCCTATTAGGTTATTAATAGATAGTTTGAATCCACTTTACGTAGATGCTCACGAAATAGATATAAATCAAAAAACTTACGTAAATATAAATACTTTTGAAGATTTCGAGAGTCTAAAAAAATTAAAATAATGTGTAATTATGACTGATTTACAAAAACAAAATTTACAAAAACCCCAAATTAATCACAAATTAATCGTAGGCGGTCTACACGGTGATGAAGGTCAAGATTTAAAGCCAATTTTTGATAAATTTGATAATTACTTATCTATTAAATATAATTTAAATGATAAGTTTATAAATTCAGAAAATTCGGAAATTACGGTAATTCCCCACTTAAATAAAAATTATGACGAGAAATACATATCTACGATTTCAAAAGGTTTTTTAAATACAAATGCAGGTAAAAATTTAACAAAATTGTTAAATGAAAATTCTCCGAATTTCTATATTGAAGTTCATACTTATGAAAAGGCAAGTTATAAAAATTTAACAAATGAACAAAGATATAATAAAACAGGAGTGCCTCCATTAGTAGACATTTCAAATAATATACTAGTCGCATCGGTTAGTCCCTTGTATCGAAATTTATTAAGCAAAAATACTTTTTGTATGACTTTGGAAGTGCCAAAATGGAAACTGAAAGATGATGGAATTAATAACCAAACGGAAAAAGAAGATTTAATCGATGAAATAATTTCTATATTTAAAATGGTTTTAGTTTCAAATTCAAAAGATGAATTAATTAATAAATTGTTTTATGAATATCCAAATATGCAAAAAGCGAAAAATCTTGCAATAAAATACAATATGGTATTTTTATAGTTATTTATATTTGAATTATTAGTGCTAAGCATAAATTTATATATTAATTTAAAATATCTTATCTTATATTTTTAAAAATATATTCTTTTTAGATTACCAATTTAATTTTAACTGTTAATAAATTAATTGTTAATAAATTAAAAGAAACAAGACAGAGGTGTATTTATGAAATTCTTTTTAGATACCGCAAACGTTGAAAAAATTAAAGAATTTAATGACTTAGGTTTAGTTGATGGAGTTACAACAAACCCAAGTTTAGTTGCAAAAGAAGGAAGAGATTTCCACGAAGTTATCACAGAAATCTGCAGTATTGTAGACGGTCCAGTAAGCGCTGAAGTAATCGCTTTAGATGCTGAAGGAATGGTTAAAGAAGCAAGAGAATTGGTTAAAATCGCAGAAAACGTTGTTATTAAAATACCTATGACAAAAGAAGGTATGAACGCTGTAAATACATTGTCAAAAGAAGGCATCAAAACAAACGTTACATTAGTTTTCTCAGCTAACCAAGCTTTATTAGCTGCAAAAGCAGGTGCAACCTATGTTTCACCATTCGTAGGAAGATTGGACGATATCGGACAAGATGGTATGCAATTAATCCAAGAAATAGTTGAAGTATTTTCAAACTATGGAATTGCAACTGAAATTATCGTAGCTTCAGTTAGACATCCTATGCACGTTTTAGAATCAGCAAGAATCGGCGCAGATATTGCAACAATCCCATTCGACGTTTTAGCTAAATTATTCAACCACCCATTAACCGATAATGGTATTGAAAAATTCTTAAAAGACTGGGAAGGACACATGAACAGAAAATAATTAAGTGATTACATAAATACTTAAATATTTACATAACTTTTTTTTAATTTTTATATTAATTTTTATTTTATATTAATTTTAATTTTTTAACTATCCGGTTTTTTATATGATAATCTCAATAGTGTAATTTAATATTTATTCAAATTTATGATTTAATAATTTATGGTGAAAAATTGGCATTAAATATTAGGATAGGTACTAGGGGAAGCAAATTAGCAATGGTACAAACAGATTACGTAAATGAATTGTTAAAAAAAGAAATCAAAAACCAAGATACTAAAATTCAAGGTAACAACGACGATATTACTACTGAAATCATAAAAATTAAGACAGTCGGGGATAAGGACCAAAATAAAAAGCTCGCAGATTTGGGCATTGGTGTATTTACAAAAGAAATCGATAAGAGTATGTTATTGAACGAAACTGATATTGCAGTACACAGTTTAAAGGACGTTCCCACACTTTGGAGCGATGAATTAATTATAAGGTCAGTTCCTCCTAGAGAAAGCCATAACGATTTATTGATTTGGAAGAAAGATAGGGAATTAAACGTTTTCCAGGACGATATCATAGTGGGAACCTCAAGTATAAGAAGAGCTGCATTCTTAGAAGTAAGATACCCAAATTTAAAGGTAAAATTGTTACGTGGTAATGTTCAAACCAGAATGAAAAAATTGGAAGAAGAAGAGTACGACGCAATAATAATGGCAGAAGCTGGTTTAAACAGATTAAATGTCAGCCTAGAAAATTATAATTATGAAGTTTTAGACATGTTACCTGCTCCTGCTCAAGGGGCAATTGGAATTGCTACAAGAAAAGCAGATAAAGAAATAAATGAAATCGTGAAATTATTAGATGATAAAAAAACCCACATTGAAGTATTGGCTGAACGTAGCGCTTTAAAAGAATATGGTGGCGGTTGTCAAGCACCTTTTGGAGCTTTAGCAGTTTATGACACTGAAGAAAACGTTTTATCACTTACCTGCGACTTAGTTTTTGAGGCAAAGGGTAAAAAGGTATTGGTATCTAAAGAAAGCTTCGTGTATTGTGACGTTGATGACTTTGAAAAAGGAATGGATTTAGGTAAAAGTCTCGGAAAATTATTGAAAGACAATGAAAATGAAATTTTAGGAATAAGACCTAGTCAATAATAATATAATAATATAGTAATATAATAATATAATAATATAATAAAAATACTTTTTTTATTTAAATTTTTAAAACATATTTAAAAAACATATTTAAAACAGTAAGTTTAATCGTAAAAAAATACGCGTACATCAAATGTAGCAATAATAAAATAACAAATAAAGTAAAATAGAAATAGCAATAATTGATTAGCTCAATTATTTGTTATCTCTTTTATCTTTTTTCATTCTTCTAAGTCTTTTCTTGTAGTGTTTCCATCTCATTTGTCCTTTCTTTTTCCATCTTCTTGAACTTCTTTTGATAGTACCACGCTCCTTTTTTAGCTTTTTTTTAATATACATTTATAGAATATAAAGGTTAGTATTTATATTGACTAAATTCAATAAATAAATGAATCTATTCAAAAATACAAATTTATTGACTCCATTTACTTTTTTCAACAACAATTGAGCCGTCTTTTGTTTTTGGAGCAACTTTTAATGCGTTTTCTCTGAATGAAGGGTCAAGTTTTGCCTCGTCTCCTTCTCTCAAAACATTTTTATTTTCAAGAATATAATATTCTTCTTCAACATCCAATGAAAAATTTTCAAGAACATCTGAAAACTTTTCAACAATTTCATTGGCCTGTTTTTGAATTTTTTCAATTTCGACCATTTTTATCACATTTGGATTTGATTAACAAGATTATTATTTGATAATTTACTATCGTACTATATATTTAATTATATTTAATAATATATAAATAATATCTAAGTAGCATATAATTAATAATCTCGAATTATAATTTATTATTTATTATTTATTATTTTATTAAATTAATTTCAAATCATTCAAGGATTTTTTAAGAATTTCCCTGTTTGCATCGGCCATTTCTGTTAAAGGTAATCTAAGTTCTCCCGAAGGTTTACTCATCAAGTTCATAGCTGTTTTAATAGGAATTGGGTTTGTTTCTAAGAACATACTTTTCATTAATGGGAACAACTCGTAATGAATTTTCTGAGCTTCTGCGAATTTACCTGCTTTTGCAAGTTCCACCATTTCAACAAATTCCTTAGGAACGATGTTTGCTACAACACTGATAACCCCACTACCGCCTAAAGCCATAATAGGTAATGTTAATTCATCATTTCCAGATAATATGTTTATATCACATAAATCCTTTATTTCTGAAACTTGTGACATACTTGGATTAGCTTCTTTAACAGCTTGAACGGTGTCATACTCATTATATAAGTATTTAACAGTTTCCGGTTCAATGTTAAGTGCAGTTCTTGACGGTACATTGTATAAAACCATTGGGATGTTTGTAGCTTCCGCAATAGCTCCAAAATGCCTTTTTAAACCTTCTTGAGTTGGTTTGTTATAGTAAGGGCTTATCAAAAGAATGCCGTCAGCGCCTACGTCTTCAGCATGTTCTGAAAATTCCATAGCTTCCGCAGTTGAGTTTGAACCCGTACCTGCAATAACTTTTACCCTTCCGTCTGCAAATTCAACAGCTTTTTCAATCACCTGATTATGTTCCACAGATGTTAAAGTAGGGGATTCTCCCGTAGTACCTACTGGAACAATACCACTAACGCCGTTTTCTATTAAAAAATCTATATTACTTTTTAAACCTTCAAAGTCAACCTTTCCTTCTTTGAAAGGAGTAATAATGGCTGGAAATACTCCTTGCATCAAATCACATCCTTATGCTTTTGCTTGCATTTTTTTAACTTTGGCAGTAACGTAACCAGCAACTCTGTTTCTGAGTGTTTTAGTTTCGATTAAAGCCACTTCTTCAACAGCCTTTTTGTTGCTATCGAAGTCGGTTGTGAATTTTTCTGCAAATCTTTCTACGAGTTCATCGCCAGTTCTTTTAATAAATGTTTGTCTTATTCTTCCCAAGGTATCACCTGTTTAATTTTAGGAATAAAATTATTCTGATTTAAGATTAGATTTTGATATTGGTTTTGATTCTAATTTTAATTTTTCCAACTGTTTAAGTTGAAGTTTCTTATTTTGCTCAATTAAAATTTTCATAACTTCAATTGCAATTTCTGAATCAAAGTCGTATTTTTTAGATATTTCACGTGTTTTAGCATATACATCTTTTTCACGAGATGAATCCATTATATCCATATCTAAAGAAAATTTTAAAGTTGCAATCTCTGGCGCTAGTTGTGTTCTTTTCGCCATTAGTTCAATGATTTTTTCATCGATTTCATTTATAGAGTTCCTAACCGTTTGAAGTCTCTTTTTGGAAGACATAGTATCTCCACGATATATTTATTAATATAAATTTTGAATAATTGATTAATTCAAACTTATATTAAAAATTAATCATATCGTAATTTTCATAAAACTTATATTAAAAGCTATTATTTAAAGTTATCTATATCATATACTATTACGTTAATTCTATTTAAACCAAATAGTTCGAATAATGGTTTAAATGTGCTAAAATCGATGTTTAATTGATTATTTAATAATTTAAGAAATCATATGTATTATATTATTTATGGTATTATCATATTATTTTAAAATTATCTAATTTTTATCCGTAGTTTCGTACTCTGCAATATAATTTGATTTACATTTATTATTACATTTAATTTTACATTTATTATTGTTTTTAACGTATTTTATAACTTCTAAAAATATTTCTACTCCTTTTTTGAATGTAATATCAGATACTGCGTTCTCATGATAATTAGTAGATATCGAAACCTGTTCTAATTTGATATTTTTTCTTAGTAATTCTAAAGTTAGGATATGTTCTAAACTATAATTATTACCATAATTTATATTTTCCAAGTGCTTTAATTTAATGGCCTTAAAACCGCATTGTACGTCCTTTAACCATATTTTCTTCTGCAAGTAGTGCGAAGAAATCATAGATATGCTAATATTGGCCATTTGATTAGTTATATTTCTAAAGAATGGTACTTTTGAGTAACTTCTAACTCCAAAAACTGCGTCAACATCTTTTTTACTTAATAAATTTAGTAATTTGGGTACATCATAAGGTTCATGCTGATAATCCGCATCCATATAGACAACCGCTTCATAATTATTTTTTAAAGCGTATTCTGTGCCTAATTTAATAGCATTAGCTTTTCCTTTATTTTTCTTTTCATTTATTAATTTAATGGATATTTCTTTGGATTTTTTGTCTTTTTTAAAGTTATAATCTTCATTTGAAACATTATATCCCGAAAAACTATTTATATTATTTAATTTATTTAATTTATTTAATTTTTTTGAATTAGTATAATATGTATTTATAAATTTTGATGCAATTTCGTAAGTTTTATCTGTACTTCCATCATTGATGACGATAATATCCACACCAACATATGTCAGGTCGTTTAATAGTCCGTATATGTTTTTTTCTTCGTTATATGCAGGTATTACTACTACAGTCTTCATACTACCCCTTTTTTTAGTAATTATATTTATTATTGAATTAAGAGTAATTTAATTGAAATATAGTTAATATTACAATATGATACACAATACCATATTTTATTTTAAAATGGTTATAAAATAGTTTTTAATGTCATATTTATTTAAATTTAAACTTTGAGTTGCCCTTAACTAATAAGTTAAATTAGATTATTAGATTATTAGATTATTAGATTATTAGATTAATTGAGTTAAATTATTAATACTTGAATATATTTGTTAAGACTATATCGTATTATGCCATATGTATCTTATCTTTTAAATAAGCGCTTAATTTTATCAACTAATGATGAACTAGGCCCTTTTTGTGGTATATACCTGTTTCCTGTTAATTTTGCAGCTAATTCCATAATCGAGTTTGATAAACCTGATTCAGGTTGTTTTTCCACTGACAAAACACCATATGCAGCATTCGCTCTAACCGTATCATCCTGCGGTACTGAAGCAACTACTGGAAGTTCCAAAATGGTTTCAATAGCTTTAGTGGTTAATTCTGAACTATCATTTGTTACTTTATTTACAACTGCCCCTAAAACACTAGTTTCTAATTTTGTAGACAAATTTATCAATTTTATTGCATCAGATACTGATGTTATATCTGGGGTAACAATAACAATAACATGGTCCGCGGAAGAAATTATTGAATTAACATCCTGATTTAATCCTGCTGGACAATCTATTAACAATACTTCACACATGGAGTCCAATCTTTCAATAATTATTTCAAGTTCTGCAGAATTGTCAAATTTCAATTCGTCCAGTGAAACACCTGCGGGCACTACTCTCATATTTTCTGAGTATTCATATATTGCCTGGGTAATATCTGCATTACCCGCTATAACTGAGTTTAATGTAATGGGCATTCCTTCCATACCGACAATTAATTCTAAATTTGCCATATTAACGTCGGTATCCACTACTACAACGTCTTTACCATATTTTGATAAAGCGAGTGCTAAATTTGCACATATAGTAGATTTCCCTGTGCCGCCCTTACCCGAAACCATTGCTATCTTAATGGCCTCGTTTTTCTTAGAATCTACCAGATTCATTGCAAACCCCTTTTCGTAATTTTAATAATCCCATAAATATGCTACATAAATATTTTTAATCCACTATATAAATAATAACTAAGTATAATTATTTATATTTTATTATATAATCCTCATTATAATGTATTTTATCTTTTTAAGTTGGTCATATATTATATTTTGTTATATAATTAATGTAATAATGACTTTTTATAATAATTTATCATCTTGTATTATTCTATATTATAATATATGAGATATACTTTATTTATAACATAACCTATAATCATATTATGGAATATTATTTTATAATCGTATTTCAAATTTTATATCTCAAATTTTATATTTTGAAATTAAATATCTAATCAATTTATACTAATTTATAATCTATAATATTTATAATCAGTAATACATGGTGTTATTTATGAGTTCAAATGGTAAATCAGGCAATAGGAGCAATAAGAACAATACTAGCGGTAATAAAAATAATAATAGGAACAATAGTAATGGTACTAGTAAAAGTTCGAAAAAAATGGGCAAGAAACTACAAACAATGAAGCTAACAAAAAGTGATAAGGTTATAATAAGCAGTGAAAAAACCGATAATAAATATAAAGCTAAAAATAACCCCAAAACTAAAACTAAAAGCTTAAACCACAAAGAAGAAAAAAATTTAGATAGAATAATCGATAAAAATTTAAACATCGATATAAATATTGACGATGTACAAAAGTTCAAAAAAATAATTAAAACGAAAAAAGAAGATACAAAACCTAAAGTTATTGTAATGGGTCGTTCGAATGTTGGTAAATCCACATTTGTAAAATCAATGACCGCTGATAAGACAATAAGAGTTGGAAAAAAACCAGGTGTTACGTTAAAGATAGCTGAATATGATATGGGCAACTACTATCTTGTAGATTTGCCCGGATTCGGCTATATGGAAGGTATCGACCAAAAAGGTCAGGAAGAAATAAAGGATAATATCATAAGATACGTAGAGGATAATCAACGTACAATAGCTACAGCAATTCAAATATTAGATGCTAAGTCGTTTGTAGAAATCGTACAGAGATGGGAAGAAACAAGGGAATTACCTATTGATTTAGAAATGGCTGATTTCTTAGAAGAATTAGATTTAAAACCAATTTATGTAATTAATAAGATGGATAAGATAAAGAATTCACAATGGGATGAAGAATTAGATGTAATTTCTGAAAAGTTAGGATTTTTACCACCTTGGAGACAATGGATTGATATTTTAGCCCCTGCAATCTTAAAAGAGGGTCTCGGACTCGAAGAAATAGGTGAGAGAATCAAAAATAATGTTAAACAATATTATGATGATTTGAGAGAGCAGGCTAAAAATAAAGATAAAGAAAATTTAGAATAATAATAAAATAATAAAATAATAAAATAATAATAATAATAATAATAATAAAATAATAATAATAATAATAATAATAAAATAATAATAATAAAATAATAATAATAATAATAATAATAAAATACTAAAGAATAATATAATATTAAAATAGTAAAATAGTAAAATAATAAATAAGAGAATTTAATTGTCTATCGCAAAGAAAAGACATTTTAAATATTCTAAATCTTTATTTGCCATGGTAATAACATGGTCTGGAGCTTGTGTTTTATAATCTCCAATCTGTTTAATTTCTTTTTTAGCCCTATATGACGCTGAAACAACTGTTTTTTTGAATTCTTCACGGTCAACATGATGAGAACAGGAGCAAGTGACTAATATTCTTTTTGCAAGTTTTAAACCTAACACATTCATGGTGTTATATGCGTTAAGTGCATTTTTCAAATCTTTTTTAGAATCGGTAAACGCTGGTGGGTCTAATATTACAACATCAAACTTTTCACCTTTATTTATCATTTCTTTCATTATCGAAAACGCATCTCCACAAATACAGTTATACTTATCGGATTTTATCCCATTCAATTCCATATTTTCTTCTGCAAATTCAAGGGCTTTTTCGGACATGTCAACACTAGTGACGTCTGCACCTTTAATTCCTGCATGAACTGCAAAACCGCCCGTATAACTGCAAATATCGAGTACTTTGTCGTTTTCTTTAACGTAATTTTCTAAATCAATTCTATTATTACGTTGGTCTAAAAAGAAACCTGTTTTATGACCTTTTAAACTAACTTTGAATTTAACGTTTCCCTCTGTTATAATAGTTTCTAAATTATCTTTATTGCCATGAATTAACTTTTCTGCGGTCTCTTTATCATTATCTTTTTTAGATTTGCCATTATATTTGGGGTTAGAACTAGATTTATTTTTATGTTTATTTTTAGATTTATTTCCTTTTACAACACCTAATGTGGTTATATCGGTTAATTCTTCAAGTATTTCAAAAATCATTTTTGAATTATCAAACGCAAAGTTCGAAGAAGCGTGCATTGACCCTATATCGTTATATTTATCCAGTACGATTGTAGGTAATGAGTCAGCTTCTGCATATATCATTCTGTAGGTATCTTTATAGTTTAAAATATCTGTCCTATAGTCATTAGCCTTTTTTATACCATTGTAAAAGTATTCGTAGTCTATATCTTTATCAAAATACTCTGAGAGTGTTGTAAGTATTTTTATAGTTGGAAAGTCCGTGCTGTATATTGCTTTTCCAACAAATTTATCATTATATTCTAAGTTAATTATTTCTTCATTTTTTGAGTTATCTGCCAATTTTTTGTCAAATTCGGACATGTCTTCTCGATTTACTATTGCATTTTTATATAATACCTTTGAAAAATTTTTAATGGATTGATACGCCCTTTTATCAATTTTAAGTGTTTCATACGTCATAATTCACCAATTAATACTCGAATTTTTATTTTTTATCATTATTTCTGTTAGATTTATTTTTTTTATTCCTATTTTTAATTTTAACTTTTATATGGGGATTAACTAATTTTTCAGTATCTGAATTTCCATTATTTATCTCTTCTAATTTATTTCTATCATTATTTCTATCATTATTTCTATCTATATTTTTATTATTCTTATTGAATTTAGCTGTATTTTTACTCACATTCTTATCTTTGCCATTATTTCTTGGGTCTATTTTAATTTTAATTTTTGATTTATATTTTGTATTACCCTTTATTTTTTTATTAAATGGATTTTCAATTTTTAACTTTAATTCTATAGCGTATTTGCTCAAAGCAGGGTAATGAAGTTTGCTAATCCTTTCAATCGCATCAAGTGTATTTACGGTACTTTCAAGATATGAATACACGTCTCCACCATAAGTTTGCAATTTTAACACTTCGTAAAGCGTATTGGTAATTTTTGAAGGCACTTCTCCCATCATCCTGTATCTAATTACTTTTTTGGATACCTCTTGAGCTATATCTTCTTCAATACAGCCATCAAATTCCACTAACCAATTTATAACGTCATCTTTCGTACTATCTTTTAATTTATTAATATTTTCCTTAACTATTTCGAAAGCGTCGGTAAATTTGGACGGTACATTAACGTTAGTTATTTTAGAAATCCGATTTTTTAAATTACCTGGGATATATATACTTTCAAATGGATTGGCACGCACAGCTATGTCTAAAATTTCCTCATAAATTTCCATTCTAGTAATCCTGTTATTTTCTGAATCGCCATCCATTGCTACTTTTTTATTTCCGTTTCCGTTTTCGTTCCCGTTTTCGCCTTTAGATTCGATTATTCTATCTTTATTTCGATTATGGCATTTTTTAAGCAGTTTTTTTATTTCTTCAGCTTTTTGAGGGTATAAGAAAGATAAAGAAACCGCATTACCGTATCGAGTGGTCTTAAGCGCTTTTTTATCCGAAAGACTTATCATTTCAAATTTATCAAGTTGTTCTAATACATAATTAGCATTTAAATTCCTTCCAAGCATTGTCACTTTGTCTATTTCGTATTTGGGATTCTTTTTATCTTTAAGTTTTAATTTTGGGTCATCTGCATTAATTCTTCGTTCATCAAATTCATTAACTATATTTTTACCATATTTTTCAAAAGACGAAATCGTGGCAAGTATTTGCTCAAATTCTTGTTCTTCTTCATAAACGACTTCTACATCTTGAGGTTCTGAACCTAAAAGCCTAAAAGCTATCTCATCTTCAGAAAGCTCCATTTTAGCGTGGTATTTTTTACCCACTTCTACAAGGGTATACACTTTACCAAGGTCATGCATTCCTTTTCTCCCTGCTCTACCACACATTTGCTGGAATTCTGACGCATTTAGCCAATCGCCACCCATTGCCAGGCTTTCAAGTACAACAGCAGACGCTGGGAAGTCTACACCTGCAGCAAGTGCTGCTGTGGTAACTATACATTTAGTTTTTTGAGTCATAAATCTATTTTCAACAGCACGCCTTTTGCCGTATTCCATACCACCGTGGTAGTAATCGGCTTTAATACCCCGCGTATTAAGATAGTTAGCTATATATTCGGCTCTCTTACGCGAAAATGTAAATATAAGGCTTTGACCCCTATAACCGTATTTAGATTTACTGTTAAACTCTATATTAACAATATCTACAATATTATTTAATTTTGCATAGTCGTTTCTTGCAAATATCAAGTGTCTTTCCAGTGGTACAGGTCTACCGGAATATATAACCAGATTTGAACCAAATTGTTTCGATAGTTCTTCAGGGTTTCCAATTGTGGCTGATAAATAAATTATTTGTGCATTAAACAATGTTCTAAGCCTGGAAATTAAACCATCAAGTCTAGCGCCCCTTTCTTCCATATTGAGGGTATGTACTTCATCAATAATAACGGTTCCAACGTCTTTTAATTTACCCGAACGTATTAAATAATCGATACCTTCGTATGTACCAACGATTATATCAGAATTTGGGTCACTGTTTATCTTAATGTTCTTATTTTCCGCTAAACGACCAGTACCTACACGTAAAGCTACTTTGTAGCCTAATTTACTGTACTTTTCTTCAAATTCAATATATTTTTGATTTGCAAGAGCTACAAGTGGTACAAGGAATAAAAACTTTTTCTGACGAGCTGGTGTTTCGTTTTTACCATTTTCAAGGTTTTTAATACCTGCAAGTTCTCCAATAAGTGTTTTTCCTGAAGACGTAGCCGAAGTGATTAGTAAATCGTTATTGTTGGTATTTTTATCATTTTTAGATTTTGTTTTAGAAATTAAGCCCGCTTTAACTGCAAGAGTTTGAACCGGTAATAATTCGTGAATATTTCTACTTTTTAATTCTTTTTTCATCAATTCAGGAATTTCTAAATCTTTTATTTTAAAATTATCGATTTTATCTTCTTCATTACCTGTTAATATATCATAACGTGTTAAATCCGGATTTTTAACTGGATTGGCGGTTGTAAATAAACTTAATACCTTATCGGCATCTTTAAATCGTCTCAATAATTTTTCGATAAATTCCTCATTTATATTAATTTCATGTTTTATTTCGTTTATTGCACATTCTAGGCATACTTCATTAGTTTTGTAAATTTTGTACGTGTTTTTCTTTTCTTTTTTAATTTTTTGAGGTTTTAATTCATTTTCTAATTTATTTGATTTTTTTAATTCTTTAATCGTAGCTATAATATTATATCTTCCATTTAATAAGCAAAATGGACATAATGTAACGATTCCGTAATCTAAATTATTTTCTTCCAAAAATTGTCCAAATTTAATGGATTCATTGTCGTTACTAATGTATATTTTGTTTTCCCTAAGTACTGTCATTAATTTAGATGGTTGAAGGGGTGTTATATTACTTTCAACCTGTTCCTTACATTTATAAAGTGTAATTTTAGTTTTAGTAGGTCTTAAGGTAGCGTAGTAAATTATCTTTGTTTTCAAGTCCGTTATTTGTATTTCGTCTTTCTTTTTTTTAGGTTTTCGAATAATTAGCATTAAATTCACCGATATATGGCACAAGTACCCATAAAATCATAAATCATATGGTTACACCGTTTTTCAAAATTATTATTTTAAATCATTATTTTAAATCATTTTTCAAATCGATTTAAATAGTTTATTTATTATGATATATATTTCTATAGAATAACATATAAAATATTATTATTTTTGAGACTTATATATATTATAATTTACATAATAATTATCATTGAAAAATAATAAAAATAATATGGATTGTCAACTTAAAATGTGGTGTCTTTATGGATTTTATAAATATATCTATTCCTAAAAAATTATTTTCGAAAAAAGCCCAAATTAGCCTTGAATTTTCCATACTAATTGGTGCAGTAATTGCCGCAGCAGCTATTCTAGGATACTATATGATAGATGTTTCCCAAAAAATACAAGATTCAAGTATTAGTTCGATGAACAATACCTCAAATGTGGCATTAGAAGGTTTAAAAAACGTATAATCTAATTTAAAATAAATAAATTATAAAAATAATCTCTTAAAAAATAGGTTCAATTACTTATTGGTATATCATCATATTCATGTTATTATAGTACTATATTATTATTATTATTATTATCATTTTAAACTATTAATAACCAAAATACGCCTTATATGACGTATTTTAGTCAATAGTAGGTAAAATTAATTAATATTAATTATAATTAAATACTAATTAATCTTATTTTAAAGCTAATTTCAAGTCTTCTGCTTTAACTGTTTTTCTACCAGCGTGTACTGATAATTCAACAGCTTCTTTTGCGAATTCCATTGCGATTTCTTCTAATTCTTCTGAGAGCAAAATTGCAGCATCTCTGCTTACTCTTTCAGCTCCTGCCTTTTTTAATATTCTTTCCATTGGTGCTATTGGAAGTTCTGCCATATACTCACCTTCTTTTTGATATTATATAAATAAAAATGGTATTTTCACAGTATTTATAATTTTCGATTTAAATCTTATTTAGATTATAATTTTCACTACATTGTGCCTATTTTTCAATTATACAAGTAATTTATAAAAATATTTATTAATTTGAATTCGTAAATATAACTATTATAACTCAATTAAGAATTCTCATAATGGGCTTTAGCTTGTTTTTCCCACTCTACATCGTAATCTACGTCTTTTCCACGCACTTCAATATTTATAATAGGTTTATTGTCTATTATTTCTTTTTTAACACTTTTGAAACCCTCATCTAGTTTATTATATATTTTTGATAAGGATATTTCCAAATTTTTATAATTTTCGTCGCTTTTGGAGTTATTATCTCCCTTTCCATTGTTATTTAAATTATTTAAACTAATATTTGGATTTTCTTTACTCCCATAATCATACCCAATATATGAGTTAGTTTCTTTGCTTATTTCGTTTAAGGAATGAAAATTATTGACTTTTTCACTATTTAATCTATTTAAATTATATGGCGATTCATATGTATTACTTTTGGGCTTACTTTTTAATAAAACACTTGCAGATGTATTTAAATTTTCCAAAATGTAACTATAGTCTTTGTATACCTTATAATTCTTATATATATTGTAAACTCCATAATTTACAACCGTATTACTTTTATTATCTCCATAGGTACTACTATCGTTCTTGTTATCTGCTTTAACTAGATTAACGCTTTTAGCATTGTTAATTTGTAGATTTTTTAAATTAGCCGGATTATCAAATATTCTTTTAACTTTTCTCAATATTTTTTTTAACTCATCAACTTCAACAAAATATTCCTTGCTTAAATTTACATTTAAGTTTAAATTATCTTCAGATGCCATATTTTTCCTCAAAATTATATATCAATTATAATTTAATAATTTAGCTACATATTTTCATTTTTAAGCCGTAAAGCAAACCCTAAAGTTCTATAAAATTCTCCAAGGTCTTTATTTTTAAGTTCTAATGTTTCAAAAGTGGTTATCTTCAAGTATGATGATACAAGATATATCTCGTAAGCTTCTTCGCTGAAGGCCCACCTAATCCAGAAAGGATTTTTCAGATAAAATATGCTTATATTCTTCCATATAGGCTTTAAATAGTTCTAATTTTACTTTAAAATTCATGTTTTCTATAATTTCCTTATCGAATCCAAAAATAATTGGGAAATACTTTTTAATCCATTCATCTAATGGCATTTCGTCTATATCTTCAAACATTATAAGTTCAGTTTTTCCATCAGGAAGCTTTCCAATAAATTCATTTCCCATTGCATTAATTTTAATTTCGCTCATAAATTCCGTTAATTTTTCTAAAGCTATTTTATTATCCTTTTTTTTAGATTCCCATAAATTATTAATCTTTTTTAGGTCGTCCATTACAGAATTATTTTCCAAGTTATCAACTCTTAATTCTTTAAAAATTTTCATTATATTGAACCAAATATAATGTTATAAAACCTATGACTCTTTATAGTTTTTGAAAATAAATAAAAAAGAAAAAAAGAAAAAAAGAAAAGTTAAAATATAAAAATAAAGAAAAAATATGTTAGTTATCGTTATTATCTACGTTATCTTGATTATTATCCTTTTTTACGAAATATTCTAATACTATTCCTTCATCCATTTGATAATAATCTATTAATTCTAATTCAACGGATTCTTCCAACGTTTTAAATCCTTCTCCGTCCACATAAGTCGGTGCATTACTGCCACCAAATATTTTAGGTGCCACATAAACTCTAACTTCGTCAACTAAATTCTTTTCAAACATTCCCCAGTTTAAAGTTCCTCCGCCTTCTAAAAGAATTGATTTGATATCCATTTTTGATAATTTGCTCATTAAAAGCTCTAAATCTACTTTATCTTCTCCAGAGTAAACTATTTCAACATTTTCGATACTTTCGAGTTCTTTAATTTTCTCAGTTCTTTTATTTTTTTCAGATTCTTCCAAATTATCGAAAGCTGTGGTAGCAATAACAGTTTTTGCATCTTCATTTAGAACTCTAGACGCTAAAGGTATTCTTAATTTGCTATCTACGACAATACGAACTGGGTTTTTGTTATTTTCAAGGGGTATCTTGTGTATTGTAAGTTTGGGGTCATCTTTTAATACTGTGCCAATTCCAACCATTATGGCGTCAACATCCTTTCTAATTTGATGGACTCTTTTTAAGTCATTTTCCCCAGATATTCGAGTATCGTTTTCAACTGTGGATAATTTTCCATCTAACGTCATTCCCACATTTGATATTACATAAGGTTTCATTAAATCACCGTAATCAATTTAAAAATATATTCGATATTGATATTTGAGGACTTTTTTAGTTTTTTATCTTTAATTTTGGTTTTAATTATGATATTGTGTAAGGTTTTTAATTTTAAGCATCTTATTATTTAATAAATGCACGCGTATTATTTATAACTTATCTAAATCAATGTTTAAATCACTTAACCACTTCTACTCATAATTAGATATCTATATATCATTGATTTTCGTATTGAATTCCTATATTTCATTATTTAAGTAATTAAATAGATAAATTAACGAAACATTTATATATTATAACTGTGTATGTGTATATTGCTCTGATGTAAAAGAGAAAGAAAGAGCAATGATTAAGCATTATTAAGCATTATTCTTATGAAAGAGCGGCCTTGATGTAGTGGTATCATACGGCCCTGCCACGGCCGATACCCGGGTTCGAATCCCGGAGGCCGCACTTTTAAATTATCATAAATTCAATGACACATATGACTTATGCGCTAGTGGTGTAGCCTGGTATCACTCTGGCCTTCCAAGCCAGTTACTCGGGTTCGAATCCCGACTGGCGCATTTTATATTAGGCAAATTAATTTATATATTTAAATATATAAATTTTAGTTTATATTAAAAAATAAAATAATATAATAAATAACCTAAATCGATTAATTTTATTTTCAATTTTATTTACCATAACGTCTGTTTCTTTTCTGGTAATCTCTTATAGACCTTAAAAAATCAACTTTTCTAAATTGTGGCCAATTTGATTCGCAAAAATATAATTCAGAATAGCAAGATTGCCAAGTTAAAAAATTGCTAATTCGCTCTTCTCCGGACGTTCTAATGATTAAATCTGGCTCAGGGTGTGGTAAATCTTTTGTATATAGGTTTTTAGAAACTAATTCTTCGTCGATATCATCGATTTTTATATTACCTTCTTTTACATCTTTTGCAATGTTTTTAACCGCATCGATTATCTCTTGCTGTCCACCGTAAGATATTGCAATATTCAAGTAGTAATCATTATTATTTTTGGTAAGTTCTTCTACTTTTTCAATAGACTTTCGTAAATTTTCAGGTAATTTTTCCAATTTTCCAATGGCTTTTACTTTAATTTTTTTATCAAAAATATACTTATTTTTCGAAAGATTTTCAAATTCTTCCTCAAATAGTTTCATTAATATATATACTTCGTTATCCGAACGATTAAAATTTTCCAACGAAAATGCGTAAATTGTTATAACTTTTATATCTAGGAGAACACACCATTCTATTAATTCTTTAACCTTGTTTGCACCTAATTGGTGACCGTTAGTGGCTTCTATACCCAATAATTTAGCTGCTCTTCTATTGCCATCCATAATGACGGCAACGTGTTTAGGAACCTTCTGTTTGGAGATTATTTCAATTAGTACATTTTCGTAAATTTTCATAAAACCCAATTTGCTAAATAAATTATATATTTTAATCCAAAACAATAATACCACCTAAAAGGTATTTTTATAAATTTACTCAAATTTGATTAAATATGGCTAAATTTATTTATATTTAATACTATTTTTGTAATCTATTTTTATATATTTTTATATGAGTAATGATATAATATTTATTATAAAAATAATTTTTAAATATTTATAAAATGCTTATAGTATAATTTAAATATAATAGTATAATAAACACAGATTTAGTATATATTTGTACTTATAAGTATTGTAAATTTAGTATTTTAACGTTAAATAATCGTATATTTTAAATCATTAATTATTTTAACTAAATAGTAGGTATGAATAGTATATAGTTTAACAAAAATAGTGGTAAGCTAGTAAGGATAATTACCATTATATAATTTATAACTTTTTAGGGACTATGAACTATAGCTTATAGGCTATAGGTTATAAGTAGACTATCACTTAATTAATAAATACATAATAAACGATATCAACATTACAAGGGAATTATTATGAAAATTATTGCAATTACAGGAATGCAAGGTTCTGGAAAAAGTTTGGTTCAGGGTGTATGTGATAGCAAGCATATTGCGTATGTTTCAATGGGCGACGTGGTTAGAAGGGAGACTACAAAACGGGGTTTAGAACTTAATCCTGAAAATGTGGGAAATACGGCTAAAAAACTAAGGGAACTTTATGGGGCTGAAGCAGTTGCAGTGCCGTGTATTAATTTGGTAAATGAAGTTGAGGCCAAAAATAAGGAAAACACGCATATTATAGCTGTCGAAGGTGTGAGGAGTATACATGAACTAAATTACTTTAAAAGATATTATGACGTGGAAGTTTTAGCGATACACGCTTCACCTAAAACTAGATTTGAAAGATTAAGAAGTCGTGGTAGGGAAGATGATTCTACAGAATGGGACGTATTCATTGAAAGGGATAATCGAGAGTTGGATTTTACAATTGGAAGCGTTATAGCACTTGCTGATTATATGGTTATTAATGAAGGTACTTATAGTGACGTGTTAAATAATGTTGAAAATATATTTGATAATCTTTTAGAATAATAAAATAAGATAATAAAATAAGATAATAAAATAAAAATAAAGGATAATAAAGTAAAATAATAATAATAATAATAATAATAATAAATTAAAATAAAAAAATATTTTTAAGACATTTTCAACATCTTTTTTATAATATTTTTTGAATTACTAATTGAACCTTAGTAGTTTTTAGCAAGTTCTTCATCTAATAAATGTAATTCAGAACCTGTAACATGCTTGTAAAACTCTTGGTAGTCTGTTTTAACTCCTTTACGCTTGAAAAAGTTGCAAACATTCTTTATATCTCTAATTAGTAATGTTTTAGATAGGGGGTGTTGGGATATAACACCCTGCGAAAAGTCGATGTAAACAGGTTCTTCATCCTGAACAAGAATGTTATACTCGGATAAATCTCCGTGAACTAATTTTGCATCTTGGTATAGAGTTTTTATATCGTCCCTTATTTGTGCGTAGAATTTTTCATAATCGACTTTACAGTCTTTTAACCTTGGACAAGGATTTCCATCTTCATCACATATCAATTCCATTAAAAGCACATTTTCCCTTTTAAGTATTGCAAATGGAGTATTTATATAATCTCCCGCTCTTAATAAGTTCCTAAACTCTTTTTCAACCCAGGCATTTATAATTTGCCTAGTGCTACTTCGTTTAAGGTGGAATCTTGGGTCTCCTTGAATATATTTCCACATAGTTTTAAAGTCACAATTTGAAACACGATATACTTTTACAGCATATTCCTCTAATTCTCCAGTTTCGCTGTCTGTTCCCTCGGCTCGGAATACAACCGCTTCTTTGCCTGAATTAATAATCCCAGAGAGTTCGTCAACATGTTTACCAACAAGTAAGTTGTACAAATTCATTAACGTACGTTTGTCAAAAACTTCATTTTCAGTTTTTAAACTTTCTAAAAACTTCTTTTTCCTTTCAACAATTTTTTTCTGATATTCCTTGTCGATTCTTTGTTGGTCTTTTTTAGTAATATGCTCTTTTTCATTTTCGTTTTTCAAATCATATTCCTTGATATTTTCCATATCCCAACTTATATCCTTATCTAAATCGTCAGATACGGTATTTATGTCATTATTTTTTACGTTTTTCATGATTTCGCCCTATGAACGAAGTTACTGATGCATGAAATCTAAGTATCCTCTTTTATTTAACCAGTCAACTTGTCCTTTTGTGTATCTCCAGATAATATCGCATTTTTCGTCTCCTTGTACTTCCCAAGGGGTTACAATTACAACATCGTTTTCTCTTACCCAGATTTTTCTTTTTAATTTACCAGGAATTCTTCCCATTCTTAATTTACCGTCCATACATCTTACTCTTACTCTACTTGCGCCTAACATTTGTTCGATAATTCCTAAAAGTTCATTTTCTTCTTTTCTTGGAGTTCTAACTCTAGTAGGTTGTGTTTGTTGTTGTCTTGGGTCCATTTATCTCACCTTTTAAGTTTAACAATCTATTAAATCATAACATAATGCAACATAATTATAATTAATATTGTTAAATTTTGTTAATTTATTTATTAATCATTCCTTACTTATTTATATACTTAATTATCATTTTTTAATTGCAAAGAATATTATTTCTTAAAATACCTATTGAAAAATGTAAACTTAATAAACAATGGGGTACTATTACTAGATTATTATAAAATTATTGATTATAATTATTAATTATTAAGCGATACGAATATAGGGGTAATATGATATTATTATTCATTATACAAGATATTATACAAGATTTTGAGGGCATATTATGATTATAAACTTACGAGCATTTTTAAAACCAACTGAAAGCTATGATAAAGTAGCTAAAGCAATAAAAAACATATTTCCTGACGCAGAATTAACTTTGGAAGACCAAAAATATGTTTTAGGAACTGCAAAAGATATTAATGTATTTAAACAATTATTACGAACTGAGGAAATATTGGATACTGGAAGAATGGTTTTAGAAAGAGGAGCTTCAGATAAATTATCTAAATTTTACATAAATAAACAAGCTGCTTTTTCAAATACATTAAATTTCGATAAAGATGTACACGGCGGTATTAGAATATCTATTATAATTGATGAAAAAGACGAAGAAGAGTTTAAATACTCAAAAAACTATAAATATTACGAAGATTATGAAGGAGACGTTAGTCCAGCATTGTTGCATTTAATTAAGAGTATTGCACCAAAAACTAAACACGGATATATAATCAATGAGTACGAATTGGACGAATATTAATCGTAAAAATAAAATTAAAAATAAAAGTAAAACTAATTTTAAATTAATTTAAAATAATAATTTTAATGTGAAAAATAAAAATAAGTAATATTTGGATACAAATAATAATTTATAAAAACAACCAATATTATAAACTAATAGACTAATGGTATAAAAACCAAAATTAATTATGATTTATACAACATAATTATTTATAGTTATTTTAGGGTGAAGTTATGATTAGGTATGTAGCATACAAAATAAAGCCAGAAGAGTTTTTAAACAATGAAATATCGAATAAAGCTTTAAATTTAAATGGAAAATACATTCACAGAGTTAGATTACTAGGAAAAGCTTCTAACATTACGCAAGAAGGCGTAAAAACATTCCAAGTAAACGACGTTGTTGTAAAGGATTTTGAAAATACTTCCGAAAACAAATTCCAAGAAGGCGATTTGGTGGATATAATCGGAAGAATCGGGATATATAATGAAGAAAGATACGTTTCTTTGGAAGTTCTCAGTAATAAATCCGAAAATGCCGAAAAATGGACTCAACTTAGGGAAAAAGAAATCGAAGAAACTAGAAAATACGTGAATGACGAAGGTAATCAAACATACAATAGAGATGAGTACCAAGAAGGCGAGTTTTCCGGTTCCAGCGGTTCATCAGGTGATGGATTTGAAGATATGGAAAACGAAGCTTTGGAAGAACTTTTTGGAGAATTAGATGCTAAAGATAACGTTTTAGATATTATAAAAAATAATAATGAAATAGGTTACTACGATATTTTAGATTTGGCAGAAATCTCTGAAGAGGAGTTAGATGGAATTTTAGAAGAACTAATCGATAATTCCGAAATTTACGAACCAAAACCAAGAGTATATCGTGAAATGTAATTATCTTAAAATTTAGTTTAAATTGCTATTTATAGGGAATTTGTTATTTTTTCTTATTTTTTCTTATTATTTTATCCATTTTATACTTTAATTTAGCATTTTTTTATCATACTTATTTATATTTTGATTAGGATAATAGATATTGTGGATATATTTAAGAATATATGCAAAACCTTAATTTATATGATTAAAACAAATTTACACATACAACATAAAGAGGTACATTATGAAGTTCGAAGATGAATCAAAACCTGATTCCGAAAATAATCAAAATGAATTGAACGATGAACCAAAAGATAATAACAACAATAATATAATTGCAAATACCAATAATACGAATAATAACGATAACGATAAAAATACAAATAAATCTATCGATAAACATGAATCTAAAACTAAAACTAAAAATAAGAATTCTAAAAGTTTAGTGTATTTATTCATTGTAATCATCGTAATTGCAATATTATTAACAAGTTCATTATACTTCGTAAATTTATTAGGGGCTGAAGAAGAACACGCAAACATTGCATTAATTGATTTTAACGGTGCTTTGTATTTAGACACGCCTCAAGATGATTTATTCACAGAATATCCTCCAGATGTTTATGATTACATTGATTGGTTGGACGAAGCTGAAAAAAACCCTGATATCAAAGGTATAATCATAAAAATAAACTCACCTGGCGGTAGTAGCATAGCAAGTACTAAATTAGCTAAAAAAATAAAAGAAGTATCAAAAACTAAACCTACAATAGCATACATTGAAGCTATGGGCGCATCTGCAGCTTATAGTGCCGCTTCATCAACAGGGTATATCATATCCGAAAAAGAAGCGATCGTCGGTAGTATTGGGGTAAGAATGGATATCTTACATTACTATGGATTAATGGAAAAAATAGGCGTAAACTCTACAATTATCAAAGGCGGTAAATACAAAGATATTGCGTCACCATATCGTCCAATGACTGAAGAAGAACATGCAATGTTGCAAAGAATGGTTAATAATTCATACGTGGAATTTGTATCGCAAGTAGCAGAAGATAGGAATATGACCTATGAACAAGCCAATAATCTTGCACAAGGTAAAATTTACGATGGTAGAGATGCTTTAAAGCTCGGTTTAGTTGACGAGAATGGAGATTTCGACCAAGCAGTTAAAGTATTGGCAAAACGTACAAACTTATCACCTAACGATGTATCGATTAAGACCTATTCAAAAGAAGATACTAGAGCCGACACATTATTTGGATTTAGCTCAAAAGAAGCTTTTTATTACGTTGGTAAAGGTATAGGTTCAGAAATGAGCCGTAGTTTTTCACAAGAGATGTATGAAAACTCCTATAATTATGAATTAGTTCAATAATTAAAGATATACTTAAAAATATATTTAAAGATAGAATTAAAAAATACAATTAATTTATTTAAAAATCGAAATATATGCAATATTTGGATTAATGCAATATTTGAGAATATAAAACAGATTATATAATATATTCAAAATGATATGGCATTATTTTAAATATTTTTAATAATTTAGGCGAAAATATGGATAAAGAAAAATTTAAAGATATAAAAAATTTTTTTAGGGGTAAAAAAGTAATTGTTTCTTACTCTGGCGGGATAGATAGTACTTTAGTAGCAAAATTAGCTCAAAATGGAGACGAATGTGTTGCAGTAACTATTGATAATGGATTTTTTTCAAAAAGTGCTTTGAAATACGCTGAAAAAAAGGCAAAACTAATGAATTTAAAACACGTTGTTATCGATGTTAATCAATTGGATGAAAACGCTTGCGTAGAAAATAGATGTTACGAATGTAAAAAGATAATGGCAAAAATTTTAACTGAAATAAAAGACCAATTGGAATATGATATTATCGTTGATGGTACTATTTACGAGGACCTTGTAGAAGATAGACCTGGTTTAGATGCTTATCGTGAGTATGGGGTTGTTTCACCCTTAGCAGATAATAAAATAACAAAAGATGATGTAAAAGAATTTTCATACTATCTGGGATTAGATATTCCAAAAAAAGAAACTTGCATAGCTACAAGAGTCTTGGATACGCCAATAACCAAAGAAAAAATGCAAATGTCAGAACTTGCAGAAGATTTTATAATGAATCTATTGGATATTACGGGTTATTTTAGAGTTAGAACTTTAAAAGACATTGCAATAATTGAAGTAAGCAACAAAGATGCACAGAAATTTTTAAAAACCAATATATTTGAAGAAATTGATACAAAGTTAAAAGAATTAGGTTATCACAGAGTTATGTTGGATTTAAGCTTAAAATAGGGCTAAATAATAAGTAATAAATAATAAATAAATCAATAGAAAATAGAATAAACTCAATAAATATAATACTTTTTTTGTTTGAATTTTTAAAAATCTAACTCTAAATATTAAGTTATAAAAATCATAAAATTCATAAAAATATATAACTATGTAATTATAAATTTGTATTTTTAAATTAACAAATTAACAAATTAACAAATAAGTAAATCAATAACTCAATAATTGAATAGGATAATACTTATATAACAAATGTTGAGGGGGTGTTGCCATTGAGCAAATTAACTGAAATAATTGCTACAGGCATTTTTTTAATAAATTTTCAAACAGCTTTTGGATATCCGATAATTTTAAAAGCCACTGAAGTATCGGGCGGGACTTCAAATAGTATATCATCGTTAGGAAGTTTAGGGGTTTATGAAAAAGAAATTTATTTGTTATTTATTCTATTGCTACTTTTAATAGTTATATTATTGATATGGAAGAGATATAAGACAAGTGAGTTTGGAAAAAAAGGTTCTAAAGACGATAAACTATATAATTACGACGAAGAGACAGAAACTTTAAAAGGTGATATGAAAAAGATGGGGAAATTAAGTGATACGGTTGAAAAAGGGAATAAAGATGTTGATAGTCAAGAAAGTCAGGATATTAAAAAATCAGATAAGGATGACATTAATATGTTTAAAGACTCTAATATTACATATAATTTAAAAAATAGTACTAGCATTGAAGTAATATACGAAAAAGAAGAAGAAAAAAAGTAAAATGGGTAATAATATCGCTAATAATATCAACAATATTGTTACTAATATTGATAATACTAGCAATAATATTGATAATGCCGTTATTATAGGAACATTATTACCAAAATTGACATTATAATACAATAATACCCAAATATTTTTAATTTATTGTTTATTATTAATTTTTTAACAATTGATAAGGCAATTAATCCCGAAAGTGTGGCGAACACTAATCCAACAATTGACTCAAAAGTTAATGCTACGTCGCTTAATTCAAGAACTCCAGCACCTGCTGTAACTGGTAAACTCATTATAAATGAGTATTTAAATGCGTCCTCTTTTTTCATTCCCCTATATACTGAAGTAAATAGGGTAGAACCACTACGTGAAATTCCAGGTAATATTGCAAATGCTTGAGTGATTCCGACCAATAAAGCGTCTTTATGGCTTATATCATACATGGATTTAGTTCCATGGTTTATTTTATCCGACATAATCATCATAATACCAGTAATAGCTAAGAATAAACCGATAAATTTTAAAGAACCGTAAAATGACGTAAAAAAGTTTTTTAACAATAATCCTACGATAACGGCTGGTATGGTTGATATAATCAATTTAAAACTTAAATCCATAGAGGATTTATCTTTTTTAACTAATCCTTTGGTAATTTCTATTACGTCCTCTTTAACGAACATAAAAACTGCCAAAAAAGTAGCAAAATGCAAAGCTGCAAAATAACTTATCTGTGGTTCAATTGACAACAATTTGGAGATAATTGCCAAGTGTCCAGAGCTTGAAACGGGTAAAAATTCTGTAAATCCCTGGACTATACCTAGTATAATTTGTTCAAATCCTAACATGTTTTCACTTTTTTGTAAATCGTAAATTCTTTATTTTTATTTTTAAATTTTTTTTAAATTTTTTAAATTCTTAATGTAAATATTTAAAGGTATTTAAAATCGTATTTAATATATTTTAAATAATCCCATATTTTAAAAAAATAATAATATCAAATAATATTATATTTGCACCATATTGTTGGTATTATTGGTGTTATTAGTATTATTAGTATTATTATTTGATATCCTATCTATTTACGATATTATTTATAGATTAGCATATATTTTATTTTTACATCTATTTTAACCTACCTTTAATTGCTTCAGCGTGGTTATATAAACCTTCTGCTTCTGCAATGGTGGTTACAACATCTGCAATACTTTTTAAGCCATCTCTAGTTAATTCCTGAACTGTAGGCTTTTTAATAAATGTTTCTACGCTAAGTCCTGAGTACATTTTTGCACATCCTGACGTTGGTAAAACGTGATTTGTACCGCTTGCATAATCACCAACCGGTACTGGTGCGTAGTGACCCAAAAATATGCTTCCTGCATTATTAATGTATTTTAAAACTTCTCTTGGGTTTTTGGTCATTATTTCAAGGTGCTCTGGAGCATATTCGTTTGATAAGTCTATACATTGGTCTAAACTACCGTAAACTATTGCGGAATTTTCCAAAGCTTTTACTATTATTTCCTTTCTCTTAGCATTCTGTGCAGTTTCAATTATTCGGTTCTTAATTTCAACCGCTTTATCTTCTGAAGTAGTTGTAATCACACAAGATGCATTAGGGTCGTGTTCAGCCTGTGCTAAGAAGTCAAGAGCCACATAATCCACATTTGTTTCCTCATCGCAAATTATTAAGACTTCTGATGGCCCCGCTGGGAAATCAATTGCTACTTCTCCGTAAACTAATTTTTTAGCGGTTGTAACAAATATGTTACCCGGACCTACGATAATATCAACTTTAGGAATGCTTTCAGTACCATATGCTAAACTTGCAATTGCTTGAGCACCCCCTAGTTTAAAGATGCTATCTACCTTACAAATATCAGAAGCCACTAAGGTTGCATAATTACCCTTGGTTCCATTTGGAGGGGATGTTACAACGACTTCTTTAACGCCTGCAACCTTTGCAGGAATTGTGGTCATTAAGACAGATGATGGATAGAAAGCTTTCCCACCTGGAACGTAGCAACCCGCTTTTTCAATAGGTCTTATGATTTGTCCAGTACTAATTCCATCTTTTTCCAATGCCCATTCTTTTAAATTATCAAGTTGAGCTTTGTGGAACTCGTAGATATTTTCGTGAGCTTGTTCTAAGCTACATACGACTTTAGAATCTACATTTTCATACGCAGTCTCAATTTCTTCTTTAGTAACCCTAAAGTTTTCGATATCGACACCGTCAAACTTTTTTGTATATTCTTTCAATGCAGAATCTTTATTTTCCCTAACATTTTTGAGGATATCGCCGACTATTGGCAATATATTGTCCATATTAGTCTTATTTCTGTCCATTATTTTTTGAATTTCTTCTTCATTTAAATCATCAATTTTTTTAAAAATAATCATAATGTCCCTCAGTTAATTTCTAAGATTAACACATAATTAAAATATAATAAATATATCTAAATTTGTATAGTGATATATAAATATTTACCATATTTTAAGATATTTAAATTTAAAATTTCATTTAGTATTTTAAACTTTACACTCTACAATAGCTATTTCTTCAATAACTCTTTTAATCAAGTTTTCAACTGTGTAAACGTTTTTTAAATCGTATATACTAACTATGTTTTTGAACTTTTCATTGTTAAAATCATCTGATACGTTTAAAAATTCTACAACATCTTTTTGAACGTTTCCGCCAATTTTATCGATAATAACTTCCGCAACTTTTTCATCTTTACAAATAAGGCATACATTTCCGGATTTTGCTCCTAATAATTTAATAGCTGTCGATATTTGACGAGTAGCAGAAGCTCTCACTAATATCTCTACCCAAAAATTATTTGAAATATTTTTTTTAGTCATAGCTTGTACTATACCTTGTTTAATATGGCTAATAGTAGCTATGCAATCCGCATTTAGCATTTGAAATTCAAATTTCTTGTTTAATTGAAATATGTCATTATTAATAGTTGCATTATTAATCCCAAGTATTATAAATGTCTCGCCATTGATTTTAAATTTATTTTTTTCAACTATTTCTTTCATAATTTCATTCATAATATCGCCATATGATAATAAGTGTATAGATAATAATTATAAATAATATTTATAAAATAACACATAGTATATATTAATGTACATTAGTAATTATGTATAATAATTATTTATTAATCAAGTCGAATTAAATTAAAATAAATAAAAATAAATAAAAATAAATCAAATTTGCATTTTTTTTAAAATTAATAGGGTAAATTATGTCAACAGCAGATGATAAATTTGGAAATATAATTGAAGATGAAAATAAAAATACCAATAAAGATTTTTCTTTAGAAATTGGAGATAATTGCGTGGGTTGTGGCGCTTGTGTTCCATTTTGTGAGCAGGAAGCAATAACTGCACTTGGTAATGCTACAATTGATACCGAGAAGTGTATAGAATGTCACGCTTGTGTAGATTACTGTACAATAGGTGCAATAACTATAATAAATAATAATAAAATAATATAATAAATTATAAAATTATAAAATAAAATACTAACATAAAAAATAATAGGATAATATAAAAAGAAATTATTTATTTAATTGGTGATTTATAATGTATCTTGGAAGATTTTTAATACTGGGCAAAACAGAAGAGGGTAATCCTTTTGTAACTTACAGAGTATCAAGCAGAAGTTTCCCAAACAGAGTTTCAAAGGAAATGGATGAAAATACAATAGCAATAATCCCTAAAGATTTGGAAGAAATATTTAAAAATACTTATATTACTTATAATTGTGTTAAAATAGTAAACGATGAAAAAAACGATATGGATACAATCGTAGCTACAAATGGTTCGCAAACTGATATTATCGCAGATAAAATTAAATTAGGCTTACCAATAAGAGACGCACTTTCATTATCTATGATAGGAATGGATTATGAAAAAGACGATTATAATACGCCAAGAATATCCGTAGTTTTGAACAAAGAAGAAGCTTACATGGCTTATGTAGCAAAAGATGATATTAGGATTAAAAAAGTAGATTTGGAAGAGGGCAACGCTTATTATTTAAGTGTTTATGAAGCTTGTAAGATAACAAGTCACCAAAAAATAGCAGTAGATTTAAAAACCGCTGAAGAAATCTCTAAAAACATAATGGAACACGAATATTTCGAGAATCCTGTAACTTGTGCAACAGTTATGATTACAGAAAATGGTATCGAAAAATCATTACTTTAATTTTAAATTTATAAATTTATTTTAAATATGTAAATTTTAAATAAATAATATTTTAATTTATTTAAAAAAATAGAAAATAGTTTTTATTTATATTTTAGTCTATTTTAGTCTATTATATTTTATTTTTTTTAATTTGTTTTATTACTTGTCGTGATTAAGTAATCTTTTGTGAACGTTATCATATAATTTCACAAGTATTTTTTTAACTTCTTCTTTTTCTTGTTCGTCAAAGCCTTCTAAAATATCGTTGTTTAATCCGATAGCTTTTTCCCAACAGCATTCTTTGAATTCAGAACTTTTTTCAGTCAAGTAAATTCTATTTATCCTTGCATCTTCTTTATCAACAACTCTTTTGAGGAAACCTTTTTTCTCAAGACAGTCGATTAATCCTGAAATTGAAGATGGTTTTATGCCCAAGTATTCGTGTATTTCAGACTGTGTTAAACCGTCTTTTACCCATAAGCAAGATAATACTCTAAATTGTGAAGATGTAATTTCGCAATCTTTTAATAAACTGTTGTTTAAAATGTTTAATTCCAAATGTATCAAATAAATGTAGTGGGATATTAAATCATTAGGAGTATATTTCAAATTATCACCTTTTTAAATTATACTTAGTAGTTGATATTTTGTGAGATTGATATACTTTAATAAGTTGTTATGGATATTTTTATGGATTATGCTACATATTTTTCATATCTATAGTATTTTATTTCATGTTTGCCCATACGAATTAATATAAAAATTTTATAATTAATTACTTATAAAACTATTATGTTTATTCATATATTTGAATATACGTTTAAACTATTTAATAGTTTATATTGATTGTGTGAATATATTTAATATTTAATATTTGGGGGTTTTGAGGTTTGCCATTATTATTAATATTTATTAATATAATTTAGAAATCTAATATTAGGATTATAATTTTAATTCTAATTTTTTAAAAAAAATTTAATAATGTGCACCAATAAATACATTCGAATGTAAAATATTTATCCTTATATATATTACTTTCGCTAATAATCCTAAAAAGTTGCTATATATCCAAATTTGTAATATATTAATAATAAATATTAGATAATCCAAATAAACTATAAAACAATAAAACAATAATTTGTATGAATAATATGAATAATATTAAAATATATTATAAAAATTTAAAAATTTAAAAAGTGATAACTTGATAGCATACGCAATAGGACTTTTGGGATTATTAATTGCATCTATACAGGATATCAAATCCCGAGAGATAGAAAATTATATTTGGATAGGGATGGCAGTTATAGGATTGCTTTTATCCACATACTTATCGTTCACAACAGGCAACTTTATGCCAATAATCTCTTCAATATCAGGATTTATAATATGCTTTATAATTGGTTATTTAATGTTTGTATTAGGCATCGGTGGTGCAGATGGTAAAATATTAATGGGAATGGGCGCATTAATTCCAAGCTACGCATTTCCAGTATATTCTTCACTTCAACCGTTATATACAATGGAATATATACCCTGGTTCCCATTGTTGGTTTTCTTCAACGGTGTAATATTAATGATTGTGTTACCTATATATTTGTTCTTTAAAAACCTTTCAAACGGTGTAAAGCCTAAAAAATTGAAAGAATATGTTTTAATGTTAGTTGGTGAATATATAACCGTAGCAGAAGCTAAAAAAGGAAACAAAGTAGTATTGGGAAAAGGAAAAGACGTTAAATTGATACCTTCAGTAAATGACGATAAAAATTATGATTTGTCAAAGTACAAAGATACGCAATATGTTTGGGCAACTCCGGAATTACCTTTATTGGTACCGATTGCACTATCTTACATCATAACGCCGTTTTTAGGTGACAAAATACTTAGCATTATATTGCCCATGTAATTAGTAATAGAATTAGTAATATAATTAGTAGTATAATTTAATAATTTAAAGGTTGAAATATGTTAAAGACATTACCCCCTACATTAAGGGAAAAAAAGAGATATTTGGCTTTTGAAATACTTCACAAGGAAGAACTTTCAAATGACGATGTCATAGGAATAATTAGAAGTTCCATAATCGATTACTGTGGATTTAAAGAATGTGGTATTGCTAATCCCTGGTTAATTGATTATAGCAACGGAATGGGAATTTTAAGGGTCGAAAGAACGCAAGTTGACAACGTAAAAGCTTCTTTAATTATGGTGGGCCATTATAAAAGAAATCCAATAAATATACGAGTTATGGGAATTTCAAATTCTATAAAAAATATCAGAAAAAAATTCTTGCACGTTCCTCATGAGCCATATTATAAGATAATTCAAAGAAAAAAACGAGAATATCAAAATAAGAATAATAGAAAATAAAAAAAAGAAATTAAATATCTAAATTAATTTATCAGAATATTCTTTTTTAAACAATTCTAAATTTTTCAAAGTAGTATCTAAAGTAAGAGGCGTAATTGAAACATTATTTTTATTTCTAACGGCGTGTACGTCTGTACCCTCTTCCTCATCATATACGGGACTACCATCAATCCAATAGTAATCCCTACCCCTAGGGTCTTTTCTTTGGTCAATATGGGTGGTGTACATTTTTTTAGCAAGAGTAGTGATTTCCCAAGGCGTTTTAGTATCTGCTTCATGTGGCACATTTACATTTAAAACGTCACATCCGCTATCGAATACGTCACATTCAATGGATTTTTTAAGTACATTGCTTAATATTTTAGCAGAATTTTTAAACTCAACAGGGGCATGACCTTCATTAAATTTAATATCGTCAGTTTTAACCTGCAATGAACAAGCTATTGATTTAGCACCGTGATGAGCTCCTTCAAAAGCAGCTCCAAGAGTTCCAGAAGTGGTGATTTCAGTACCTAAATTTTCACCAATATTTATTCCAGATACCACGTAATCTGGTATTTTATCAAGTATTTTAAATATTCCAAGAACGACACAGTCCGTAGGCGTTCCAGAAACGGCAAAACCTTCCGTACAGTCTGGAAGCTTAACTTTTGTTATTCTAAGGGGTTCAAATAAACTTATAGCTCTTCCGATACCGCTTTGTTGATTTGAAGGAGCTACAACAGTCACATTTGCATCAAAATTATTTTCTAATGAATTTTTTAATTCTAATAACCCATTTGATTGAATTCCATCGTCATTAACTAATAATATATCAATTTTATCCATATTATCACCAAATATTAGTTTAGCTTATTTTTAGATTTTAGATTATAAATTATTTTAGATTATTTTATTTATGATAGCTATAATTAAAAATATGTCTTTAAATATTATAAATATATTATAAATGTTTAAGTTTTATATAAAATAACAGGTATCTTAAATATACGTCAAAAAATAAAAAAATAACGTAAAAAATAACGTAAAAAATAAAAATGCTCGATGATGATTGTCATCTCTACTGAAGTCAATATTGCTATCATAGTGTATCGGATTATGAGTTTATAGCAATTTGAAAATGATGAATACACAGATACTGAGAGCACTCTTTTTTAAACTTCATTTAACTTGAATTTACTCAAATTTAATTTTTAAAATCTTATAAATTTATTGGTTTTGTCTATCCTATTTTCACTAATCTTATTTTTTAAATATTATGCTATCTAAATTTAAATAAAAAATGTTATATAATAAGAATAATAGAAAAAATGTATATTTAACAGTATATAATGCCAGATTTTATTAAAAATACTGCATTAATAATTCAAAAAATAAATTGAGGGTAAATATGATAAATGTTGTAAAATTGGGATTTTTCGGAAAAGACAACCGAGGGAATGAAAATCCATTTTTTAAAGAATTTTTATTAGATGGGGAAGAAATACTATGTTCATTTAAAGGAGTACGTGATGAATTGGTCTTTACTCCATCAAGGATAATAATGATGAATGCACAGGGATTAACTGGAAAAAAGAAAGAATTTAGGTTTTTCCAATATAGTAAAATTAATAGCTACGCTATCCAAAATTCAGGAACATTTGATTTAGACAGTGAAATAAAGCTCGTAATTGGAAGTGTAGAATACGAATTTGGGTTAGGAAAAGGTGTAGATGTAATATCTATTGGAAAATTAATGAGTGGATTAATCCAATAATTTTTTATTTTCTTTGTATAATTTAAATTAGCATTTTTTTATCTTTTATCTTTTATCTTTTATTTTTTATTTTTTATTTTATCTAACTACTGAATTATATTCTTAACAAAATATTTTTATCAGATTTATTCATAAGTTATTTTAAATAGGATACCTCATATAATATATTATTAAATTACACATTTTATTATTATAATGAGTTAATTAAGGGATATTTATGTCAAAGATAAATGTAGAATGTACTGACCCGGAAGGAAAGCAAATATATGATAGAATAATCCAAACAAACCTTGAAGATTTAGTTTTGGGTAAATCTATACTACAAGTTACTATGATTTGTAATTTGGAAGAACCTTATTTTATAATAGGAGCATTGCCTAAGTCTACCTCTAGAGCAATTAGTTTACGGGATATTGCGGAGATATCGGAAGAGATAAAACAAGATGACAAAGTTATAAAAAAATTAACTATAATTGACGAAACTTATGCTCCAAAACTCCTAGAAAAAATAGCTGTACTCGACCAACCGTCTAGATTGGAGATTGTAACTGATTCAGATATCGAATTAAACACAAAGATTTACGATGCGAAAGATGAATTCATCGATAAAGTGCTAGATTTTATGAATAGAGTATTCCCTGAGGGTATGCGCGTTAGACAAACCTTACACGGAAAATCAATTGCTATGGTGGCATCGGAAAAACCAATAGCTCCAGAATGGTTAAAAGAAGCAAATGATTTAAAAGAAACTTTAGAAAACCAATAATTTGATAAAATATACTAAAATATACTAAAAAATATAAAAAATATAAAAAACTAAAATAAATATCATAATAAAATAAAAAATATAAAAGTGAAATTATGAAGAATACAATCTCAAGAAGCTTTGAATTAAAGGATTACGCTATTCAAGGTACTAAATTCGGCGATTACTGGTTGAAATTAGAAAATCATAAAAAATTAAAAACAGAGATATCTTATATTCCAAAAGATTCAGATTTTTTTACAAAAGAGCAAGCAAAAAACGTTGTAAATAATCTTTTCGAAATTTTAAAAAGTTTTAAAGAACAATTACCCGAAAATATAGAAGTAGACATTTTATTTAAGAGCTTTGACGTTTGTAAGACGATTACGCTATCGAATGACAATACAAGTGATAAAAAAGACTTATACGCTAAAATTGAAGACGAGAATAATATGAATAATATAGATGAAATTCTTGTAAGTGTTTATTTTATTGTAAAATACGACTTATAAATTATTTATCATTTTTATTTTTAATTCAGTTATCATTCTTATTTTTTAAGATTATTCATCTTGTGAGGATGTTTCAACGATTTTTGAGGTTATTATTTTAGCAATTGGTCCTGCAATAAATGAATACGGGATTGCCACTACAATACCTATTAAAAATTTAGATGGCCAAGCACGTAATAAAGCTTCATTAACGCCTAAAACGGAAGCAGTCATTACAAGAGACATACCAAAAGCCATTAAAATTGACATAAAAAGTCCAAAAATCATATTTTGATATTTCTTATTCATTTTTTTTAGTTTAAACATAGTATATTCTCCAAAAAATAATACAAATAGTAATTAAACAATATTGAATGATATGAATATATAAATATTAACTTATTTTAAGTTAAAATAATTCAAAAGATTTAAAATGGTATAATATCTTAAAATATTTTCTAAAAAATGGACTGAGCGGGATTTGAACCCGCGGCATCCGCATAGCCAATGCGGCACTCTCCCAGGCTGAGCTATCAGCCCACTTAAAAAAATCAATTTACAAAGTAGTAATTAATCATTACATTCATATTAATGAATATAACCTTGTATAAAAAAACGCAGAGGAAGGGATTTGAACCCTTGCGGGGCAAAGCCCCATCGGATTTCAAGTCCGACGCCTTTGACCAAGCTCAACCACCTCTGCACATAAAAGAACACCAATAGAGCAATTCCTTAATCTATTGTATCTCTCGCAATATATCATTAAGTATTCTACTATATAAATCTTTCGGAATATATCCTCGAGTGTAGTAATAGGGTGTATTAATATTAAGTAATGATATTAAGTATTAATATAATGAAATTCTATGATTTAGACCATATATAAAATTACAATTATCGATTAAACTTATTAAAATTATTAAATTATTAAGTTATTAAAATTATTAAATACGTGATTATAATGGAAAATACTGCAAAACCCCTAAAATATGAAAATAACACTAAAAACTTAAAATTCACACAATGGACTATCGAAAAACGAAATTTACACGATTTAAACGAATTAAAATCAAATATTATAAAAAATTTAGAAAATAGTGATTTATTGGATAAAAAAGCTCTTTTAATGTTAAGCGGGGGCAAAGATAGTGCCACTGCACTTGCATTATGTAAAGAATTAAATATAAACGTTGAATTATGTATTCATTACGTCCACAACTGGAGCTGGGATATTTCAAAAAACGAAGCCGAAAAGTTGGCTAAAAAATATGAAGTCCCGATTATATTCCCCGATATAACCGAAAAGCTCTCTAAAAAAATTCGCGGTGCAAAAGGTAAAAGTATCTGTAGAATATGTAAAGACATAATGAAAATTAGAGCTGTAGAATATGCACACGAAAATGGATTTGATATCATAATAACTGGTGATACCGCCTTGGAAAAAATCTCGGGGCCAATTTTAGATGATTTAAGGGAAAAAAACCCAAATTCTGAAGATAAAGAATTTTATCATAAAATGGAACTTTCAAAAATCCCAAGACGTTATGATACTTATTTTTTGAGACCTCTCTTAAGATTAAGCCAAAATGATGTTATGGCAATTCACGAGCATTACAATATAAACGTACAACGTGTTCACGAAGTAGGGGATAAAATCGGTCATTGGAGAGAAGGTTGCTGTTTGAAATATTGCGACCCTGAAGAAAAAATATCAACAGATTTATTTAATGAAGTTTTCGAATTGAATAAATATCTTACAGAAGTTGCAAGGGAAAATAACATACGAGCTTCTGTATTATTGCCTTCAAAAGATATATTAGTTTTACCAAAGACAAAAGGTAATGTAAAAATAGTTTTAGATGCAATAAATGGTTTTTATGTATCAAGACGTATATCAACGAATGAAACTTGCGTATGTTCTAAAAATGGCGATGAAAATGAAAATAAAAGTAAAAGTAAAGACGAGAATAAAAATGAAACATTAACTTTAGATAATTTTAGTTATTCAAGATGGCAAGGTTGGTAATGAAAATAAAAGAAATAAAAAAAGAATATTATTTTTAAATTTTTTCTAAATTTTTTCTAAATCCAAGCCCATATCCACAGATTTTGCAGAATGTATCAAACAACCCATGGAAATAACATCAACAGGGTGTTTTGCATAGCTTAAAACATTTTTTTCCGTAATTCCGCCACTTAATTCTATAATAGGTTTGAAATTGTATAATTTATTACAATCTTCAACAATACGTAGGGCTTCTTCAATTTTTAAGTCGTTATAATTATCGAGCATAATTATATCGGGATGATAGTTTATAACTTCTCGAAGTTGAGTGTTATTATCAACTTCTACCTCAATTTTTTTACTAAAACTAACTTTTTTAACCCTTTTCATACATTCGGCAATACCTAAAGCTTCAATATGGTTATCTTTAATCATAATCATGTCATCAAGTCTATATCTGTGCGTATCTCCGCCCCCTACCTTAACAGCGTATTTTTCAACTATCGATAAAAGTGGTAGAGTTTTTCGGGTGCAAGCAATTCTAACATTTGGATTGATTTTTTTAACAATTGAAACGATTTGATGAGTTTTTGTTGCAATTCCCGATAAATGCATCATAAAATTTAAAATCGTCCTTTCAAATGTAATTATTTTTTGAGCGTTACCGCTAATTTCCAATATTTTAATTCTTTTTCCAGATTTTCCAGATTTATTTGAAAAATCAATATAATCTCCTTCATCATATAATTTTTTACAAGAAATACCATTTTTTTCCAAAAATTCAACTACAAAATCCATTCCACAAATTTTGGTATTTTCCTTAACAACTACAAAAGCTTTACAGTTTAAATCTTTTGGTATCAACGTTTCAACGGTTAAATCGCCAAAACCAACGTCGTAAGTTAATGATTTTTCCAATATTTCAATCGCGTGTTTTTTTATCATAATATCACGTTTATCATAATTTTAAGTTTCCTGGTTATTTCTTTATTGCATCATTTATTTAAATTATTTGACCTATTCTCTTACAATTTATTGTACAGTATGGATTAATTAGGGTAAAAAATTATATATATCGGGTATTTTAAATTATTTTATTATTAGCTATATTATTAACCTTGAGGGGCATATTATGAAAAATAAACTTTATTTAATTCTTTCTTTATCTTGTATGTTAATGTTATCTGGATGTATTGGTGTAACAGTGTGTTCTGACGAAGTGCTAAATGAAGATATTACAACAGATAGTGATTATAAAGATATTTCAAAAAATAATGGTAACAATTTAAAATCTAACGTTAGGACAACTAATGGCCAATTTAAAATAGCATGGATAAACTATTAAGTTAATGAAATAAAAAATATAAAGAATATAAAAAATATAAAGAATATAAAGAATATAACTGGTAAATTCTCTTAAATTAGGATAATTTACCCGTAAATTCCCTAGTTACAATTGTAGCATAATTTCCTTTTTCTAATTCAAAAGATAATTTCAAAATTGGATTATCATTTGAATTTTCAACATTTTCTTCATTTTCATATATTTTTTTAATTTTAAAGTTATAAACTGGAGTAATCATTTTACGTCTAAATCCTGAGAAATTACCGTAATCTTCAATTCTAAACTTCTTAAAGTCGATATTGTACTTTTCAAATACTTCTTTCTCAATTTCTCCAGCTATGCCTCCGGAGTATTCTGTTTTATACCCACAAAGTGGTGCAGTAGGTATTCCATCTTCTAATACGTCCCCTTCAAGAGTTTTATATCCGTAATCATATCTTTTATTCAATATTTCATTAAATAAATAAGATTGATAAGCGTTTACAAATAAACTTCTAAGCTGTGGGGCAAATGCGTAAAAAGCTTTCTTATAGTCTTTATACTTTAAATACTGCTGTATAAGTCTTTTCTCGTACTCACTTTCCCTAGGGAATAATTTTAAAGCTAATTTGAAATCGCCATTTTCAACAGCTTCTCTTGCATCTTTTTTAAGCCCTTTTTCATGTATTGGGGTACCACAGTATATATAAAAAGCCGTTTCAAAGTCTCTTTCATAAATATGTTTACCTACAAGATGAGTAATTGGTCTATATAGCCCGAAACGTTGAATTCCAAAATAATTGAGCACATAATCTAACTTTGTATCCTCAATAGGGTTATTTTCACATTCATTCTCGTTTTCTTCAAAATCTCTAATTTTTATTGTAAATTTATTACCCCATAAGTTACCCATTCTCAACTTTTTATTTGACTTACAGACATCTTTTACTATAAATTGACCCCCTCTTTTTTTTACGAGTCCATTTTTACCAACTGCTTCCAAAACCTCTGGTTTAATCCCAAAACAACCCATTCTTTGGGTCGTTAAAGCGTATTTATCCTTGGTACCTGCAAAACCAAAATTTTTTCTTTTAGTTTTAGTAAGTCTTGCTAAGTCCTTTATCACATCAATGGTGTTATAATTAAGTTTTTCAACTGTAAAATGCAAAAAAGACCCATTCCAACGCTCTACGTCTTTGAATTCTTCAGGAATATTTAAATTATCTTCTTTATTTTCATTATTTTTATTATTTTCATTAGTTTCACTAATTTCTTTATTTTTTAAGCTTTTCCCAGCTTCTAAAACCAAGTCTTTTTCTAAAATTTCCTCAACAATAAAATCTTCGGGATTTTCTTTTACTAGCCCATCATTTCGCCTAAAATCTGTAATAAAATGTTCAATGTTTATTTTTAAATCGGTTAAGTCATTTGTAACTTTTTTATTTCTAAACTTTCGCCTAAAATTATTTCTAAATTTAGAGATATTTTCATTACTTTCTCTTTTTCTTTCTTCCATAACATATTCAAATTTTTTATAAGTTTCCATGTGTTTCCAATCTCCGTGTATAATTATAATGTATTAAATTACTAATTTTCGTCAATGTATTTTAATTTTACAAACCTATATAAACTATAAATAACTATCTTCTTTTAATCTAACTATTATTATTTAGGTGTACGCCGATAATTTTTAGTATGCTATTTAGTATATTGTTTAGTATATTAGTACTTGTACATAAATTTATAATTATTTTATGAGACATATAAATATATTATTTTATTTTCAAATGTACGTTAGAATTTGCATAAATTGCATAAAGCCAATTTAAGATTTAATTAAGAATCAAATTAAGAATAATAAATTACACGTTACGGAGGGAAACAGTGACAGGAACGAAACAATCAGAAGTAAATATTGGAATGGTTGGACACGTAGACCACGGTAAAACAAGTTTAACAAGAAAATTAACCGGTGTTTGGACAGATACTCACAGTGAAGAATTGAAAAGGGGTATTTCAATTAGATTGGGTTACGCAGATTGCGAGATTAAAAAATGTCCAGAATGTGAGGGCGCTGAATCTTACACCATCACAAACAAATGTGAATGCGGTGGAAAACCAGAAGTTTTAAGAAAAATCTCCTTTGTAGATGCACCAGGACACGAAACACTTATGGCAACTATGTTATCAGGAGCTTCTTTAATGGATGGCGCTATTTTAGTTATCGCAGCAAGTGAAACATGCCCACAACCGCAAACAAAAGAGCACTTAATGGCTTTAGACGCTTTAGGTGTTAAAAACATTTTAATCGTCCAAAACAAAATCGATTTAGTTTCACGTGAAAAAGCAGTCGAAAACTACGAAGAAATAAAAGAATTCGTAAAAGGTACTGTAGCAGAAGACGCACCTATAATTCCAGTTTCTGCACACCATGGTGCTAACTTAGACGTTTTATTAAGTGCAATCCAGGAGTACATCCCAACACCTGAAAGAGACGATACTTTAGATGTAAGAATGCACGTTGCAAGAAGTTTTGACGTAAATAAACCAGGTTCCCCTATTAAAAACTTAAAAGGTGGAGTTATCGGTGGAAGTATCATCCAAGGTCTCTTAAAAACAGGTGCAGACATTGAAATAAGACCTGGTATAAAAGTTGTAGAAGGAAACAAAACTTACTGGAAGCCAATTGTAACAAAAATAACTTCATTAGGTGCAGGCTCTGCAAAAGTAAAAGAAGCACAACCTGGTGGTTTAATTGGTGTAGGTACTGAATTAGACCCTTCATTAACAAAATCAGATGCTTTAAACGGTAGTATTGCAGGAAAACCTGGAACTTTACCTCCAACTTTAGAGCAAATGACAATAAAACCTCAGTTACTCGAAAGAGTTGTAGGTTCACAAGACGAATTGACAATCGAACCATTAAAAACAAATGAAGTTTTAATGTTAAACGTTGGAACATCAACAACCGTTGGAATAACTGCTTCAGCAAGACCTGACGAAGTAGATATTAAATTAAAATTGCCAATCTGTGCAGATAAGAATGACAGAGTAGCAATTAGCAGAAAAATAGGTTCAAGATGGAGATTAATCGGTTACGGACTTATAATCTAAAAATTATAATTTAAACTTATAATTTAAACTTATAATCTAAGACTATAATCTAAAAATAGAATATTTAATAAAATATTAAATTCAATTTATTATTTTAAACTTTATTTAATCTTATTTTTAAAATTTAAGAATGTAAAATAGTGTATATAAAATAGTGTATTTAATATACTAATGTAGTATACTTACAATTTCTTAAGTTTCGCAATATAGAACGGTTCATTTGGCGGTAAAATCTTAAGTGTACCCTTAATTATTGCATCTTCAATATTTAGTCCCTTGTAGTCATTTTTATCTAATTTTACAAGTTCTACGTCATTTCTAAGGTTTACTATATGGCTAATAACTTCTTCATCTTCCTCAATTTCTGGCGAACATGTACTGTATACTAATTCACCACCTGATTTTAATAAATCAATAGCTGTATGTATGAGTTCTTTTTGACGATTGGAGCAAAATAAAATGTCACTTCTATTTTTAATCCGGCTACTATCCTTATAAGCATTACCTGTACACGGTGCATCCAATAGTATTTTATCAAATAATCCTAATTCTTCAGGTTTTAAGTTAACAGAATCCGTATTCATTGTTACAACGTTTTTGAGTCCCATACGGTTAATATTTGATGTAAGACTTCTAACCCTATTTTTATTTACCTCAACAGCGAAAACCATGCCTTCATTATTCATTAATTGTGCGATATGTGTAGTTTTGCCACCTGGTGCAGCACACATGTCCAATATACGTTCGCCTTTTTGAGGATTCAAGGCAATAACTGGTACCATTGAAGAAATACTCTGCATAAAGTAATATCCGTAAAGATATTCTGGAGTAGCACCAACTGAAAAAGGACTGCTAATCACTTTAAAGGCATAATCCAAGAAAGTATCTTCCAAAACGATTTTTTTATTTTCAAGCCTTTTTTTCAATTCTTCGGGCGTAATTTGTAATGTATTGACCCTTATATACTTATAATTTTGAAAATCAACCGTATTATTGTCTTCGTCATTTTTTTTATCCAATTCATCATTGGAATCGTTTTTCAAATTATTATTAGATTTTGATAAATCCAATTCTATTTTATCTTCTTTTCTAATTTTATCCTTCATCTGTCTCATTTTTTTAATGTCTCTTAATGAAGAAGTAAGTTTAAGTCCCATAATGTCACCAATATTTATTTAATGTAATTTTTATCAACATGCTCATTATAATTTTTCATAATTAGCGTAATAATTTTCGTAATTCTAAACTATTGTTTATCATATTATTTATATTTACTATTAAATCTAATATTAAATCTAATATTAATCTAATAGTAAATTATCAATACATTAATCATTCCAACGATGAACATAGCCTTTGACAACGCCCTCGTGGAATTTATTAAATGCTACACTATCTATATATTGACCATTTTCAATTGTTTTTCCAATTTTTTGAACTTTACTGTCATTATTCTTATTATTATTGCTATTATCTTTATTCTCATCATTTTTGTTTTTACTTTTATTTTTACGTTCAATTTTTTCCAATTTATTATTCAAATAATGACTTGAATTAAATGAACTAAATAGCAATTCAAATTCTTCACCACTATTTAATATAATATCCAATAATCCAATATCGTCAATATCAAGTTCTTCACAGAATTCAAAGGTTTCAGAACTTGCACAATTTAATATATCTTCTGAATTAAGTTCAAAATTATTTAAATATGTGATATCTTTACCTAATCCATCGGAAATATCACAACAAGTATTTATATGACCATTAAGTGCCATACCTTCAAAAATTCTTGCTTTTGGCTCACTAAGTTTATTAAAAATTTCGGGATAGTTATTTATGAGCTTTAAACCTACATTAAAGTCATAAGGGACTCCATTTTTTTTATCAATCAAGTATTTTTCATACATTATCAAAGCACAGGATACTTTCCCTAAGTCATTAGTTATGTATATATTTGACTCATATTGATTTGTTTCTGTTTCTTTTAAATTAAAATCCCTAAATACTGGATTTGACGTAATACCAAACGCAGTACCTGATAAAACCAATTCTTCTGATTTATTAGTATCGCCACCTACTAATGGGCATTCATATTCACAACAAGCCGAATTTATCCCCCTCGAAAGCTCGTCAATATACTTTTTATCGGCAGTTTCTTTGTCAAATCCCATTGATACCACAATTCCGAGTGGTTTAGCACACATGGAAGCTATGTCGGATACATTGGCAGTAACTACTCGTTTTCCAATTTGAAAAGGCGTAAGTAACTCTGGAAAATGAGTACTTTTGAACAACATATCTGTAGTTATCACTAATTTGTTAATTCCCAAGTTAATTACTGCACAATCATCTCCAATAGATTTTATAATGCCAGAATTTCCCTTTACCGAGGTATTGTTTTTTTGAATTATATCTATAATATCAAATTCATTTATTGCTTTTTTTTCCATATTTTCCATATTTTCCATATTTTGACCAAATCTCTATCTCTTTAATTTAACTTATATGATATCTTTTATAAAAACTTAATAATAATAAACTAAAATAAATATAATCTAAAAATTAAAAAAGAAATAAAGTAAAAAATTTAATGAATTCCAAACAACGGACCAGCGATATTCCAAATTCCAAACAATATAATTATAATTCCACTAATTAATGGTAATTTGTTTATGCTATTGTTAGAAACATATTTTTCCAAGAAATCTTTACTTTTTACAAATAGAATCGAAAACAACGAAATGCTAACTGCTAGACCTAAACTAAAGATAATTACATATAATAATCCATCGACGATAACTCCACTAGATATGCTAATTAAAAGCACCGCAAGAGCTGCAGGACAAGGGATTAAACCAGCGGATAATCCTATGGCTATAGCACTTTTATTTGTATCTATCTTATGTACGTGAGGTTTATAGTAACTTTTTAATATCCAAATTCCAACCAGTAATAAAATAACTCCGCCAATAAGTTCCATAGTTGAGCTTAAGCTCCCTAAATTGAAATAATTTGATAAATACAATGATAAAATCCCCATGAGTAATATAACAATTATATGAGAAAATACTACGGTAAAACCCAATGTTAATGTGCTACAGATGTTAGCATCTGTCCCAAGTACGAAAGCAGCCATAACTGATTTTCCATGCCCTGGCTCTAGTGCATGAAATGCCCCCAATAAGAATGCTGAAAATAATATGACGTATTGCATAATCATCACCTATCTATAATAAATTAATAGTATTACGATTTTTAAAATATTCTTAATAAAATATTACTTAGTAATAAAATATTATTGTTACTATATATATAGGTGATTATTATAAAGTTTTTTTAAATAGTATTAAATACTACTTTAATATATTGAATATTACAATATAATATTTTTTTAAAGTTTTGAATACTCTGGCAAAAATGGAAAGATATATATACTATTGTGGTCTACAAATAAGCATGTTAATTAATAATCATTACAATAACCCCCTTATTGTAACTAGTATAGATTAAATAATCTAATAATTTGTTGAGATAATTGATTTTAATCTTGATATATCTTATTTAATGTTATTTAAGGTATATATTTAGGAATTTAATCAAATTTAAACAAGATATAGTTTTTCAGTATTAATTATTAAAAAATAGTAGTATCATATCATAAGTTTTATATATTATTCCTACTATTACATATGTTTGTTGACAAGTAATATTAAAATTAAAAAAATAATACTAAGTTATTAATAATATCTAAAAAATATTATTGATGCTAGTATCCCCTTAGGTGAACTAATGGTAAGAAGCATAGTTAAAACTAGTGCAATTATCGCAGGTAGTGCAATGTTGGCTTCGACATTGGCTACGGGCGCTTTTGCAGTAGAACAAATTGGAGATGTAGAAGATTTCTCGAAAAAAGTTGTTGTTGAAGGAAATCCAAATGTTAATATTGTTGTAGGTTCAAATGCAAACGCAGGAGATGTAATTTCTGCAGCAGAGATAACCGCAAAAGTTGGTAATTTATTATATACAGAGCAATCAGCAGACGTTGGTTCAGCAAAACTTAACGTGAGGGCATTTGCTAAGTCAGATGACTACAATTTAGTAGGTAACAAAGAAGTTACTTTAGCAACTAAGGATGACAATGCGTTATTCGTAGCAGCTGCAGATGGCGATTATGCTGATTTAATGGCAAATACTGCTTATTTTGGAGACGATACTGATTTAGATGCAAAAGATGGTGCTGTTTCATTAGGTAGATTATCCACCTTAGCCGAAGTTAAAGATACAGACCCATTCAAATGGTTTGATAACGATAACGATGCTTATGAATTTTTAATGGGTAGAGTTACAAAAGAAAACAACGATAAATGGGCTATAAACGAAAATGAATTATCTTACGCTGTTTTATCATTCAAAGACGATAATACTACTTTTAAAGGCTTAGATTTTTTATGCCCGGGTAAAGAAATACCATTTTTAGGCGAAAACTATATCATCATGAGTACGAGTGGTAGTAAAGACGTCGTAGTTTTAGGTAAAGAAGTTTACCAAGGTGTAATTAAAGAAGGCGATACTTACGCTGTAAACGGTCTTGAAGTAAAAGTTGATTCTGTTTTAGTAAGTAATGCAGGAACTACCAACGAAGAATATAAAATAAAATTACAAATCTTAAAAGATGGTAAAGTAATCGCTGAAAAATTTGACAATGCACCAACTAATTTAATGGCTGGCGGTATCGGCGTTAGAATGTTTAAAGCATGGAAAGATATAGGAAATGACTATGGTTTCGTTGAATTGGTAGTTACCGATAACTTAAAGTGTATGCCATTAGGTGAGGAATACATACCTGACTGGGAAACTTACGTAGTTATAGAAGAAGGTAATAAATTAGTTTACACCGATGATATTGTAAAAGGTGTACCTAACCGAGGTATTGCTTTAAAATACGTTGGTGACGACCACGATTCATTATCTTCAGGTAAAGAAATCGATATTTTAAAATATGCAAGTATGAATTTCGATGATGATGACGATAAAGCAAACACTATGAACGTATTGTTTGAAATGGACACTACAAAAGATTTAGATTTAACAGTAGGTTCAAAAGGAACCGTTTTAAACTCTGAAATAGCTTTAGAAGGTATTGAAGGTACTGGAACTAAATTAACAGGTTTAAAAGCTCCATTAGCTGTTTTAGATGAAGAAATATCATTAGAGTCAGCTGACAAAAATTTAATTGTTGTCGGTGGACCTGTGGTAAACGCATTATCAAAAGAATTAAAGTCAATGGGTAAAATAAACCTTACGGAAGAATCACAAGCTACATTAGCAGTTGTAAATGGTGTAGCTAATGGAAACGATGTTTTAGTTGTAGCGGGTGGAAATACAAAAACTACCAACGAAGCTGCAAAAGCATTTGTTGAATTATTATAATTAAAATTGAATAATACATTGTATCAAAATTATTCTTTTTTTAATTTTTAAAATTATTTTACATTCTTTTGTTTTTATATACTTTATTTTTTAGAATATTACTTTTTTTATTTATTTTTTAATTTATAGTTTTATTTTTGATATTATCGCGTATTTTATTAGTTTATATTCTAAATACGAATATATACATCAAAAAAAGTCCTAATTTCGTACGGATAATTATATATCATATTATCCTAATATATCATTTAATTAAATCATCCGGGTGACATTATGAAATATTTCAAATTTAAAAATAACGAAACAGACATCTATTTAAGTAGTAAAAATATTAAAAACGTTGCAATAAATGAAAATTTCGTATATATTGATTTGTTTGAGCCTATTTATGTAGATAGTACCGTAGCTTGCTTAATGTTTGAAATGGGTACTGAAAAATTAGATAAATTTATAGCTTACTTAACTGAAAACTCCTACGATATGGAAGTACCTTCAAAGTAAGTAGCTCTAATAAACAATAGATTAATCAATTATTTACCAATTTAACTTACCAATAACAATCTAAAATTAATAATCAAATAGTCAAATAATTTGTTATACTCAATTAATAAATTTTGTAAAATAAGTAAAATAAGTAAAATATTGTAATTAAGTAATTTAATAGCTATTCTATGTATTTTTTTGATAATGGGTCTTTACCATCGGGAAACATAGCTCCAAAAGGTTCATGAGTCCCTATTTCGTTTACAGTGCAAAAATTCATTCCTTTAGAATCGCTCACATTAAATAGTGGTTTAGCCTTTTCTACATCGAGAGAACCGTCTTTTTTTAAGTATTTGTCATCAGCTTCTAAGTTGACCACTTTACCCATAATCAAATTATAAGTTTTTTCTTCGTATATTTTGAATAATTCGCATTCCATCCAAGCATAGCTTCCTTTAATACCTGGTGTTTTAATTACTCTAGATTTTTTCTCTTCAATCTGTGCATATTCGTACTCATCTATTTCAGGGGTCGTATGTTTCGCAGTAGGCACAACTTTGTCTGCAAAATCTACGCCAGTCATATTAATTACAAATTCGTTCATTTCTTTAATATTGTCTAATGTATCTCGTCTTTTTGCTGAAGCAATACATATTAAATCTAAAGGTCTTAGAACAGGCATTAAGCAAGAATAAGGTGCTATATTTCTAATTCCTTTCTTATTGATTGACGATATAAACCCTACTGGTAATGGTATAAAATTTTCCCTTAAAAACGGTTTTAAAATCATTTGCATACCTCTATTTTAATTTTTTTCATAACATTAGTATATTATAATGATAACTACAGTATTATTTATTTTATAATTATATTACATAATAATACTTATTTTATAAATATATTACCAATTAAATTACGTAATTAGATTAACTAATAATCTATTATTTAATGAATTTTTAATATAATAACCTATAAATAGTATAATTATGATAAATAACCACCTATGCGACTTTATATGGTACTAATTTAACTAATATGCAAAATAAAAAATAAAAAATAAAAAATAAAAAATACAAAATATAACCCTGTGGTGAAATTATCAAAAGATGTAAAAAAATGGCAATCGTTGCACATTGTATATTGAATGGAAACGCAAAAGTAGAAGGGATATGCGAATACGAAGGAGCGTTAAAAGACGTAGTAAATTACTTAATGGATGCTAATTATGGTATAATCCAATTACCTTGTCCTGAAACTATAATATATGGTATCAAACGATGGGGGCATGTAAAGGAGCAATTTGACACCCCTCATTTTAGAGAACAATCTCAAAAAATGTTGAAACCCGTAATCCAACAAATCATGAACTACAAAGAAAATGGCTATACAATTGATTTATTGGTCGGCGTAGATGGTAGTCCAAGTTGCGGTATTTATAAGACTTGTTCAGGTTCCGAATGGGGTGGATTCTCAAGTAATTCAAATATGAATGAAAAAATCAATAAAATGGAATTTATTTCTGAAAAAGGCATTTTCATGGATGAATTAATAAATATTTTAGAAGCAAATCAAATTTCTATGAAATATGTTGCAATAGATGAAAATGATGTAGAAGAATCTTTAAAATACTTAAAGAGTTTGTTATAATAAATTTATTATAATAAATTTATTTTAATCTATACTATTTTATTTTTTTAATTTTATATTGCTTTTTTTAAACTACTCTACGACGTTAAAACACTTTTTTTGCCTGTTTTGATAGTATGATTATATTAAGTTATTTAATACCTATAAATTATACTAATAACTACGTATAACAATTTATTTATACAATAACTGCAAATCAAATTTATATATTGTAATACAACCCTATTAAAAAACTTAATGGTGAAATGGTGAATAAAAAACTTACTTTAGTAGTATTAGGCTTATTAAGCTTAGTATTGGCATTTTCAGGATGTACATCCACTAGTACACAAAGTTCTGATGATTCAAACACCGATATGTCTTGGAAAAATGTTCAAGATAGCGGTGTATTAAGAGTTGGTCTTTGTGCTGCATACCCTCCATTTGAATCAAGAAACGCAAAAACTGGCGAATTCGAAGGTTTCGATATCGATTTTGCAAACGCCCTTGGTAATGAATTAGGCGTAAAAGTTGAAATAATAGACGCAGAATGGCCTGCTTTACTTGGTGGTCTTTCAAAAGGCGACTATGATACATTAATTACCTGTATGTCTGAAAGAGAAACTGCTGCAGAAAATGTGGAAATGAGTGAACCATACTACGCTTTAACAGATGTAGTTGTAGTTAACAAAAATACCGACTCAATCAAATCATTAGCTGATTTAGACGGTAAAATAATCGGTGCACAGTTAGGTACCGGTTCACAAGATACCGCAGAAAAACTTGAAGGTGTTAAAGAGGTTAAAACATATAATTATAACCCTGAAGCATTTATTGACTTAGAAAACGGTAGAATAGACGCTGTTATCGTAGGTCAAGCTTACGCTCTCACTCAAATGAAAGAGTACCAAAATGTAAAAACTACCAACATTACAATTAATCCTGTAAATGTTATCACAGTTCAAAAATCTGGTGCTAAAGAATTAACTCAAAAAATGAATGAAGCAATTAATAAATTGAAAGAAAACGGTAAATACGACGAAATAAAAGAAAAATGGCTTTCATTTGAATAATTAATACATAATTTTAATTATTAAATGATTGTTAAATTGATATTAAATTACTAATTAAAAATCTAATAAACCAATTAATTAACTAATAATTACCATATTAATACCTTATTTTTATTTTTAATTCAGTGTTATTTTAATTTATATCAGGGTGTAAATATATGAATTTTGACATAATATTGTTGTATAATTTACCGGCACTTTTTTGGGGGCTAGTAATTACTTTAAAAATAGCTTTTTTATCATTCGTATTTGCAATTATTATTGCACACGTAGTGGGCATATTAAGAGCTTTAAATATTCCTAAGGCTGTTGATTTAATATTTAGAGCTTATGTGGAAACATTTAGGGGTATACCCTTGTTAATATTGCTATTTTTTATATACTATGGTTTACCTTCGGTAGGTATTGTAATGGATAATACTACAGCGGCTGTACTGGGGTTATCCTTAAATGGTGGGGCTTATATATCTGAAATTGTCAGAGCTTCGCTATTGTCCATTCCAAAAGGTCAATGGGACGCGTGCTCTTCATTAGGAATGAATAAAGTACAAAGTTTGGTATATGTTATTATTCCTCAAACCATCCGTATTTCAATGCCTTCGCTTATGAATTCATTTTCTACAATAATAAAAGAGAGTTCCTTAGTTTCGGTAATTGCAATAACTGAGTTGACCAGAGTGGGGCAGTTAATATATACAAAAACAGCAAGTCCCTTTGAAGTTTATATTGTAATAGCTTTAGTTTATTTATCCGTAATATTCACAGTTTCGTTATTATCTAATTTAATTGAAAAAAAATTGAATTATGCTTACAATAGATAATTATGATATATAATTAATTAATTAATTAATAATAAAATAATATAAAATAAAAAAATTATTTAACTATTTAACTATTTATTTATTACTTTTTCTTTAATATTTTTAATCTTTTTATCCCATTTTACGCTTAAAGCATCGTTTATTGGACAACTATCCACACAAGCATTACACGATATACAGTGAGGATTTCTTAGTTCCGTAGTTTTTGATACATCGATTCCCATCGGACAAGAGTTATCACATTTTGAACAACTTACACAACTATTTGCATCTCTTTTAATTGTTCTTGGCTTAATCAAGTTTGTAAGTCCCATCATTGCTCCTGCAGGACATAAATATCTACAGTACACCCTTTCATTAAATAATGATAATATTACACCAATCACTACAGTTGCCATAAATACTGAGATTACAAAGTCCACTGTACCGTTTAATATTAAAATGTAGTATCCTGCAAAGCCCATCATTCCAAATAACATGAAATACTTTACATATTTCAATTTTTCGTGTGTTTTTTTGCTTATAAAGTTATTGTGTTTATGTCCAAACAATTTTTTCCCCAATAATCCAGAAATTCTTTGCAATGTCCCCATCGGACAAATCCACCCGCACCAAATCGGTCCAAGTAATAGCATGAATGGAAATAGCAATATTAAAACAACCATTCTTCCAGTCATTCCCAAAGCTAAAAGTGGAATCAATGCTCCAATTTGTAAATATAACCTATTTTTTTGATTTTTTGATAATTTAGCATACCATTTTTTTAAATCCATAACTTTCACCGTTATTATACTTTTTTTATTTTTAATTCTATTTTTATTTTAACATTTTTTGATAAATTTAATATTAATCATATTGTTAGATAAGTTAATTTTATATACCTAATATTAGATATCTAATAATATTATAACATTAGATATCTAAGAACTAGTATATTAATTTATCTACCGATATTCTTGAATAAATAATATAATAAGTATGTAACATATGTTTATTATATGGGGATATAACAGTATATTATATTAATAACATATGTATATATCTAGATTAGTTAGCAAATACTAATATATTAAAAACTTTAAATATATAAGTATACAATATTATTCAAAATGTAGCTAATCCTCATAATTGTTATATATAAATCTGTGCTAAATATATTTAATATACTAAATAATATATAAATAAACAACCAACATTATTAAAATTACTAAAATTACTAAAATTACTAACGTGACATAACAGTATGAATTTTAATTTTCATATTTTTAATTTCAATGTTGTAAATATGATGATATGATTAGAGGTTATACTATGACTAAATTACCTGAAAGGAGCGAAAATAATTCAATTAATCATTTGCTTTATTCCATTAAAACTGAATTATGCAAAAAATGTAACCAATCGTTCAAAGAATTAGGGGTTACTGGTTCACAATTCAATGTTTTAGAAGTTTTATGGTATAAAGACGGCATAACTCAATCAGAAATACAGCGTTATTTGGGCATAAAGGCTTCATCTGTTTCTAACTTAATAGACCATTTAGAAAAGAAAGAGCTTATTGAAAGAGTTTTTGACGAAAATGATTCAAGGGTTAAATTAATTTATTTAACTAAAAAAGGGCTGGAACTTAAAGAAAAAGGTTTCGAAAAATGTAACGCCCAAACAAAAATGATATTGTCTGGATTTTCAGATGAAGAAGAATCCAAATTGAAAGATTATTTAAAAAGGCTAATATCCAATTTAGGAAACGAATAAATGACTTAATTTCTATTTTGTACTTGTTTATTCGTATACTCTATAAAATTTATAATTTGGATTTTTATGTATTTTATGATATATTATATTATTATTTCATAAAATCTAACTATTCCGTAATATTATTTTAAAATAAATATTATATAATACCAATAATGTAAAAATAATAATACAAATAATAATACAAATAATAATACAAATAATAAAATAAAAAAAATAAGGTTATTTTATTTATTAAAAGTTTTAGAACCTTTTAATTGCTGTTTTATTTCATCTACACTAGTTGTATCTTCAAGAGTACTTATATCTCCTATTTCTTCACCAACAACCAACTTTTTAAGGATTCTACGCATAATTTTGCCACTTCTAGTTTTAGGCATTTTACTAACGAAGAATATTATTGAAGGAATGGCAATAGGACCCATTGTATCTCTTATGTACTGAATAAGTTCTTTTTTAAGCTCTTCCTTAGGTCTACCAACATATTCAGGATTAAGTGTTACGAAAGCAACCGGTACTTCTCCTTTAACTTCATCAGGCTTACCAATAACTGCAGACTCTGCAACCATCGGATTTGAAACTAATTCGTGTTCAAGTTCTGCAGTACCTATCCTATGTCCTGCTACATTGAGTACCTCGTCAGCTCTTCCCAATATCCATATATACCCATCATCGTCTTTAGTAGCATAATCAGATGTAGCAAATACCCCAGGTATTTTATTCCAGTATGAAGCTTTATATCTTTCAGGGTCGTTCCATAAACCTTTTAACATACCAGGCCAAGGTTTTTTGATAATTAAATTACCTTTAGTATTTGGTGGAACGCTTTTACCATCTTTATCGACAATATCGGCTTCAATACCTACGCCCGCAAATGAAGCAGACCCTGGTTTTAAAGGAACCGTTTGAATACCGTTTGGCGGGTAAATAACGTGTCCACCAGTTTCAGTTTGCCAGTAACAATCGCAAATTGGACAGTTTTTATCCCCAACTACTGAATAATACCATTTCCAAGCTCTTGGGTTAATTGGTTCTCCCACAGTACCCAAAAGTCGAAGTGTTGACAAATCATGGTTTTTAACCCATTTTTCACCGTATTTCATAAGCATTCTGATTGCAGTAGGCGCCGTGTATAATATGGTCACACCGTGCTTTTCAATAATTTTCCAAAGTCTGTCTGGTTCTGGATAATCAATCGCACCTTCATAAATTACAATCGTTGAGCCTAATGAAAGAGGCCCATAAACTACATAGGAATGTCCTGTAATCCAGCCAATATCTGCAGTACACCAAAATACGTCAGTATCTTCAATACCCCACGTCCAGTCCATCGTTTTGGTGGCGTAAGTTAAATAACCGCCTGTAGCGTGAACTACACCTTTAGGACTACCTGTTGTACCACTCGTATATAGTATAAACAACGGGTCGTTTGAATCCATTATTTCAGGTTCAACTCTACTGCGTGCTCCTGCCATTAATTCGTCCCAGAGATAATCTCTACCAAATGAAAGTTTGATATCTTCGTCTCCTCTAGGTACATAAATTACGTTATTTAAAGAGTTACAGTTTAAAGCAGATTTATCTACAATGCCCTTTAAATCTATTTTTTTACCACGTCTGTATAGTGTATTCGTACTAACCAATACTTTTGCCTTTGAATTGTTTATTCGCTCTGAAAGTGCTTCTGAGGAGAAACCAGAGAATACTGTGTTGTGTATTGCCCCAATTCTTGCACAAGCAAGCATGGCTACAACAGCTTCAGTCATCATTGGCATATATATGGCAACTACGTCTCCTTTTTCCACACCTAAATTTTGAAGTACATTTGCAAACATATTCACTTGTCTGTATAATTCGTAGTAAGTGAGTACTTCACAACTGCCGTCTTCTCCTTCCCAAATTATTGCCGCTTTGTTTCTTCTATTGCCTTTAATATGCCTATCTACACAGTTATAACAAGCATTTAATTTTCCGCCTACAAACCATTCTGCATTTGGATAATCCCAATCTAATACTTTAGACCAAGTTTTTTCCCAATCTAAACATTTCGCTTGTTCTCCCCAAAACTTTTCAGGGTCTTCAAGTGCCTCTTTTTGAAGAGGGCTCATTTTTTCCAATAAAATGTATTTATCCCCAGTTTTCACGATTTCACCCAAAATATCGTCTTACCAGTATTTAATTTTACTAATTTAATAATTTAACATCTGTAAATTTATTATTTACTATATATTAATCTATTAATCTATTAATTTACAATATTAAAAATTCAAATTGATTAACCACAATATTAATATTGAAATTTTCTACAATTTATTACCATCAATAATAATTTTGAATTCTATGATTAATATAACATTACATGTACTTTCAAATTCACCACTGTATAATCCAATTATACACTGTTATAAAATCTATAATTCATATGAATTCATCATGATTAATAATGACAAATTGTATTATTTCCTACTATTAATTATCTAATATATAAGTATTTCGCCTGGTGTTGTATTTTTATTATACAATTGTCGAAATATACTATTTTTGTAAGATTTACCTGGTAATCTATAAAACAGCTGAAAAATAATTTTATCGACTATTGCAAATTATTTATTAAAAATAGTCGTTAAAATAATTTAAATATAAAAATAATATACAATAACAAGTATTACCAATATTGTAGCATGTAAATTCCTTTAAAATTTTTTTGTTTTATATGTCTTTCTATTTGCGTTCGATGATTACATATATATAAATTTATAAATTAAATATTTTGATATTACAATTCTTACTAATATTTTACATAATAATTATATGAAATTTATATAAAATTTATATATTAATTATTTGTAATAACCTATTGCATACAATTAAATTGCTACAATTTGGAATTGGGTATATAACAATTATATATTAAATTGATATATAATATTGGGAAAAATATTTAAGTAGTAAACTTATGTTAGATTGATTTATCTACTTATTTAAATGTAATACCTAATCTATATCTGTTAATTGGTGTATATTATTCCTAAATTCTGTAATGTATTAATACAAGAAAATAATATGTAGTTATGACATTATGTGATACTATATATTAGATAGTATTATTGGCGATTTTTGCCAATGTTAATGCTTAGAATTTAGTAAAATATCATATACAAATTTACATGGTTATTAATTATTAATTATTAATTAACAAATTAATTAACAATATACTAAATAAAATACCAAATAATATAAAAAACTAGAATGTTTCGTGCATAAAGCATATTCAATAACTCTCAATCTCGTACAAAACTATTAAAATAGGTATAATAAAGTATGAGTATTACAATTTAACTTCACGATTAATAATTATAAATTTGATTGTAATGTCTAATATACAGTTACATACAGTTACAAATTGTAATAATATATTATAATAGTATATCGTAATAATATATTGCAATTAATTGTAAAATCGTAATATTCAGACTATTTATGATTATGGCTATCGTACAAACGTTAAATTTAATAATGTATATTATTATTACTCAATGTTATTATTAATCGAATTTTCATACTTTGAAAGTTCAAACAATAACAAATTATATATAGTTAGTGTAGGGGATATACTAAATATTCTTAAAGGAGGTTATTCTGTGAGTGCTATAGATACCATTAAGGAAATAAAGCATACAGAAAATGAAGCTGTAAATGCTATAAACGAAGCTAACAAAAAGGCTGAAGAGATAAAAGCACAAGCTATCATCGATGGCAAAAAAGTTATCTCAGAAGTTGAGGCAGAAGCTGACCAAACTGTTACAGAAATGGTTGCTAAAGCTGAAGCTAAGGCTAAAGAAGAAGCTGACTGTATAGTTGCTAACGAAAATAAAAAAGTTGCAGAAGTTTCATCACTTGCAAAAGTGAAAATCTTATCAATAAGATTAGAAGATGTTATGCAATTTGAATAATGAATTATTATTATGAAATTGTTATATTATATTGATTATTAGATTACAAATTACAACAGATATTATATTTACAATAAATGCTAAATTTATAATGAATATATGTAATTGTAACAAGTAATTACCAATAAAAATTATCTATTATTCAATTAAAAGGTGGTTTTATTGAGACCCGCAAGAATGAGCAAAATTAGGGCTGTCATCTTGGATGAAAAAGTGGATGCTGTTGTTAGACAACTCCATAAAAGCGGGCTCGTGGAGCTTTACGATTTAACTACCAAATTAGAAGATGCTGAATGGAAAACAATTGTTAAGTCATCATCATCTGCAGAATACGGTAGAAATGTAGCTTCACATATGATAAAAGTGAATAAAACACTTGATTTGTTCTCAAACGTTGCAGACCAAGAAAAAGTAACATTAGGTACCATGTTAAACCCTGTGTTACCTACAAAGAAAAACGTAACTTTTGAATCCGCAGAGGAAGCATTGAATTATGTTGAAAATATTGTAAACAGCGTTGAAAGCGAAGTATCAGAACCCGCAGCCAGGTTATCAGAACTTGAAAGCAAAGAAACCGCACTTGAAAATTTAAAAGAAAATGTTAGTTACTTAACCGACTTTGATTATGATATCAAAGACCTCGGAATGGGTGAATACACCTACGTAACAGCAGGTATTTTAAATAAGGCGGTATTCAGCGAATTCGAAGCAGACTTGGACCAGTTAACCGAAGGATGTATATCCATTGCAGCTGGCAAGACTTTTATTGACGAAGACGGCAAAACTGAGAAATTACCTGTAGTAATTGCAATGTTAAAAGACTACGCAGAAGTTGCAGGCGCAGAACTCAGAAAACACGGTTTTGACAGATTTGATATTAATGCAGAAGGTACACCTTCAAATGTATTAAATAACACCGTTAGCGAATTAAACAGCGTTAAAGGCGAAATCAAGTCAACTGTCGATAAATTAAAAGCATTAGGCAAAAAATGGAACGATGAATTACTCGTTACATATGAAATATTAGAAAATGAAAAAGATAGGGCTGAATCTTACTCATCAATGGGTATGACTGAAAGAACCTATTTAATCGAAGCTTGGGCTCCTAAATTCGACGTAAACAAAGCTAAGGAAATTATCGAAAGTGCTTCCGAAGGCTATGCTGTAGTTGAAATTGACGAACCTGACGTAGATGAATCAGAAATTCCTGTTAAATTAAACAACTCAAAATTCTTTAAACCATTTGAGATGTTAACAGAAATGTACTCAATGCCTAAATATAATGAAATTGACCCAACAGTATTATTGTTACCTACATTCATATTATTCTATGGTATCATGTTAACAGACGCTTTCTACGGTGTATTACTCACTATAGCAGGTTTAATATTACAACATAGAATCGGTAAAGTAAGTGAAGGTGCTTATAACTTAGGTTACATTTTGAAATTATCTGGTATTGTTACAATAGTTGCAGGTATTTTAACTGGAAGCTATTTAGGTGACTTTGCATTACAGTTCTTAGGATTTGATATATTCCAAACAGCTCTTGCATTAGTTAACCCATTAGGTGGAAGCGTTTACATTAGCGAAGCAAGTCCATTATTCGAGTTCTTTGGTGTTTCAATCAACAATGGTCCTATAGCTATTTTGTTATTCTCAATCATATTGGGTATAGCTCACTTGTTTGTAGGTATGTTCCTTGGATTCAAAGATACACTTAAAAATGTTGGATTCCTTGACGCATTCTTAAACCAAGGTATGTGGATGTTATTAATCCTTGCGATTATATTTACATCACTTACAGGTAATGGAATGGTTACAGTAGGCGTTTTAATACCAGTTATGTTATTAAGCATGTACAAAGGATTTAAAAACGGCGGAGTACTCGACGCAATGTTAGGTGCTTTAGATATTACAGGTTTCTTAGGTAACGTGTTATCTTACGCAAGGCTTTTGGCTTTATGTTTATCAACCGGTGGTTTAGCAATGGCTGTAAACATTATGGCAGGTTTACTTGACAAATCAGTACCTGTTGTAGGTGTTATATTAGCTGTGTTAATGCTCATTGGTGGACACGCATTTAACTTCTCTATGAATGGTTTAGGTTCATTCATCCACTCATTAAGACTTCACTATGTGGAATTCTTCGGACAATTCTACGAAGGCGGTGGAAAGAAATTTATTCCATTTAAGGCTAAAAAAGAGTACACTGAATAATTAATGAATTAATAAATAGCTTATTAATAAATAGCTTATTAATGAATTAATTATAGTATTAAATTAATTAAATAATAATACATAGAATAGTATAATAAAAAAAAATTGATAATCAATCGATAATCTCGATAATCATTACATCCGTAAAAAATTGAGGTGTTTATGATGGTATTTGAAAATCCATTATTACTCGGAGCTATAGGTGCTGGTTTAGCAGTAGGTATTGCAGGTTTAGGTTCAGGTATAGGTGCAGGTATCACTGGTGCAAGTGGTGCAGGTGTTTTAGCAGAAGACCCAAAACAATTCAGTAAAGTTATCGTATTCCAAGCGTTACCGCAGACACAAGGTCTCTACGGTTTCTTAGTTGCGATTTTAATATTATTCGTTTTCAAAACAGCTCCTGAATGGGCAATGTTAGCAGCAGGTGCGAGCGTTGGTTTAGCTGGTTTATCAGCTATTGGTCAAGGTATTGCAGCAGCAGCTGGTTTAGGTGCAGTTTCAGAAGATGCAAGTATTTTCGGTAGAGCTATGGTTTTCTCCGTACTTCCGGAAACACAGGCTATCTACGGTTTATTAGTATCAATCCTTTTATTAGTTCAGGTATTCACTGGACCAGGTGCTGAAACAATTGCAGCAATCGGTGCTGGTTTAGGTGTTGGTTTCGCTGGTCTTTCAGGTATTGGTCAAGGTATTACCGCAGCTGGTGCAATCGGTGCTACAGCAAGAGATACATCAGTTATGGGTAGAGGTTTAGTTTTAGCTGTTATGTCAGAGACATTCGCTATCTTCGGTTTATTAATTGCTATCTTAATCATGCTTGGTATCATGTTCTAAGTATCTTAAGAAGTAATTAGTACGAATAAACTATAAACACGAATCTAAATTAAAAATAGATATATTAAATTAGATAATCGCAAATTAGCAAATATCTAATTAATCAACTGTAAATCAATACTTAATTTCGAAAAAAAGCTCAAATACAATCAAATAACTCAATATATCGATGATAAAATAAAATAATGGGAAATAAGGTAATAAAATAATATTTATTTATTATTTATTATTTATTATTTCTTTTTACTTTTTTTATTTTAAATTTGATGGGTTATGCTAAAATTGTAATTTAGAGAAACGAAGTCGAAATTAAAATTAGGAAATATCCCAATTTATCTTACAAATAATAATTAAAGGTGTAAATATGGGAGCGGAAAAGATAACTTCCAAAATTAAAGAAGATGCAAAATTAAAAGCTGATTCAATCGTAGCTGACGCACAAGCTAAATACGAAGCAACAATGGCAGAAGCTAAAGAAGAAGCTGAAAAAAGAAAGCAAGCTATTCTTAGAAAAGGAGAAAAAGAAGCAGAAATGGCTGAAAACAGAATTTTAGCTGATGCAAGATTATCCTCAAAAAAGAAATTGCTTGAAGAAAGAGAAAATACAATTCAAATGACACTCGAAAAATTAGAGGAAGACTTAATGAAATTACCTCAAAAAGATGAATACAAAGACATCTTAACAGGTATGGTAATTAAAGGCGTTCTCTCAATCGGTGGCGGAGAATTGACACTCGAAATGAACAAGAATGACTTCGAATTAATCGGTGACGAAACTTTGTGGAAGCTCGAAAAAGAAGTCGAAGAAAAATTGAATATTGTAACAGTCTTGAAAAAAGGCGAACCAATCGACATAATCGGCGGATGTATTGTTAAATCAGCAGATGGTACAAAAGTATCCGACAACAGTCTTGAATCAACATTCAAAAGAAATTTAGATAGTGTAAGAGCAAAAATAGCAGATTTATTATTCTAATTGTAATTTAATTATAAATTTGCAATTATAACTTGTTCAAAATACGCACAAAACTAAAATTAGGAAATTAAGATAAAAAGGTGCAAGGTGGTTTAGATGAATGATGCAATATCATTAATTGAAAACTTTATGAATTCACCTGATGTCTTTATCACAATGTTGGTTCTTGGCTTTATTATTGTCTTCATGGTTATAATCATCTATTTAATTAGATATCTTTCAGATACTGCACCATACGCTTACGTTAACGCAAGAGTTAGAAGTATGGAAGCTAGATTACTCGATGAAAATAAAATGAACGAGTTAATCGAATCAGCAGGAACAACTGAATTAATCAACCAATTAGAAGATAGTGATTACGGACCTTACTTATTAGATGCATTAGGTAATGAAAACGACCCAACATTTGCTGAAAAGGCGTTAGACACACATTTAGCTCATTTGTACGAGGCTCTCGCACACATGTCACCAGAAGGTGCAAGGAAAATCTTAAGATTATTTGAAATGAAGTTTGATGTTAAAAACATTAAAACATTATTAAGAGCTAAATTTGTAGGCTTAGATGCTGAACAAACATATTCCTTATTAGTACCTCTCGGAAGTTTAAAGGATAAATTAAGAGAGTTATGCGAAACAAAATCCGTAGAAGAACTTGCAAGTAGCTTGGAAGGTTACGAATTCTCAAAATTACTTTCAGAAGGATTAACTGACTACGAACAAACCAAAAGATTAACGACAATGGAATTGGCTTTAGACAAATTCATTCTTGAAAATCTCTGGAAAAACGTATCAATCAATGGAACTGAAAAAGACTTATTCAAGGAATATGTTGGTACATTAATCGACGTAGAGAACTTGAAAGTTATCTTAAAAGGTAAAGCTGATAAATTATCCTCAGAAATAGTTTTAAAATACGTTACTGAAACAGGTTACGAACTTGCTTCATGGAAATTAAAAGAACTCGCAGAAGCTGACTCAATCGATGGTGTAATTAGTGGTTTAGATAGTACTAAATACGCTCCATTGTTAACACACGCTCTCGAAGAATACCAAAAAACCAATTCAATCTACGAATTTGAGAAAGTATTTGACGATTACGTAGTTGCAACTGGTAAAAAGCTATCTCTCAGACAGCCATTTGGTGTAGGGCCAATTATTGGATTAATCACTTCAAAAGAAGCTGAAATAAGAAAATTAAAAATTATTATTAAAGGAAAAATTGAAGGATTATCCGCTACAGACATCAGAAAATTAATGGCTTAATTATCGTGCAATAACGCATTAAAAGGCAATTAATGAGTGAGTGATAAAATGAAAATAGGTGTAGTTGGAGACTCCGACATGATTACAGGGTTCAGACTTGCTGGTCTTACGGAAGTGTATGATGTTTCAAACACTGATGGGGCACTCGAAGCAATTACTAAACTCGAAGAAAACAAAGAAATAGGATTAATCGTTACAACCGAAAGAATTGGTGAATCAATCAGAGATTCATTATCAAGAATGAAAACTACAATCGTTGAAGTTCCTGATAAAAAAGGTCCAATTGTAAGGGAAAACGACCCTGTTAAAGTACTCGTGAGAAATGCAGTTGGTGTTGAGCTTAAATAATGTTATTATTATATAAAAATATCAATAATAAGCTTAATTTCCATTGTAATTCAAAAGAAAAATATACTACTTATAAAAATGATTTAAATTAACTTATACAATAATGATATAATATAAAAATATGGATTTATTGTATTCCATTTAATGTAATAATTAATATTAATCGAACATTATTAAAAAAAATAATAATAAATGCTCTTTCGATGGAATTAGACAACTATTCCATTCATTTGAGGTGAAAAAATGGTCGTCGGTAAAATTATTAAAATCGCCGGTCCTGTTGTTGTTGCTGAAGGTATGAAAGGCTCACAGATGTACGAAGTTGTTAAAGTAGGTAACGAAGGATTAACTGGGGAAATTATTCAGTTAACTGAAAATGAAGCTATTATCCAGGTTTACGAAGAAACAGCTGGTATGGAACCAGGAGAACCTGTAGAAGGAACAGGTGCTCCGCTTTCAGTTGAATTAGGTCCAGGTATGTTAAAAGCAATGTACGATGGTATTCAAAGACCATTAAACGCAATTGAAGATGCTACAAACTCAATTTACCTCCCAAGAGGGGTAAGTGTACCTTCTTTATCAAGAGATGCAAAATGGAGCTTTAAACCAACTGCAAAAGTTGGCGACAAAGTTGTAGGTGGAGACATCATTGGTACAGTTGAAGAAACAGCTTCAATCGTACACAAAATCATGATACCAGTTAACGTTAGCGGTACAATCAAGGAAATCAAAGAAGGCGAATTTACCGTTGAAGAAACCGTAGCAGTTGTAGAAACAGCAAACGGTGACAAAGACGTTATCATGATGCAAAAATGGCCTGTAAGACAACCAAGACCAAACAAAGAGAAATTACCTCCAGTAATTCCTTTAATCACTGGTCAAAGGGTAGAAGACACATTCTTTGGTTTAGCAAAAGGTGGTGCTTCAGCTATCCCTGGTCCATTCGGTAGTGGTAAAACAGTTACACAACACCAGTTGGCTAAGTGGTCAGACGTGGACATTGTGGTTTACATCGGTTGCGGTGAAAGAGGTAACGAGATGACTGAGGTTATCGAAGAGTTCCCACACTTAGACGATTTAAAAACAGGAAACAAATTGATGGACAGAACCGTATTAATTGCGAACACATCAAACATGCCGGTAGCTGCTAGGGAAGCTTCAGTTTACACAGGTATCACAATTGCAGAGTACTTCAGAGATATGGGTTTCGGTGTTTTATTAACAGCTGACTCAACCTCAAGATGGGCAGAAGCAATGAGAGAGATTTCCGGTAGATTAGAAGAAATGCCTGGTGAAGAAGGTTACCCTGCGTACTTATCATCAAAATTAGCTCAGTTCTACGAGAGAGCTGGTAGAGTTGACTGTTTAGGTAGCGATGACAGAAAAGGATTCGTTTGTATCGTTGGTGCAGTTAGCCCTCCTGGTGGTGACTTCTCAGAACCAGTTACCTCAAACACATTGAGAATTGTTAAGGTATTCTGGGCTTTAGATGCTAACTTAGCAAGAAGAAGACACTTCCCTGCTATCAACTGGTTAACAAGTTACTCCTTGTACATCGACGATATCGCAGGATGGTGGAAAGAAAACACAAGTGCAGATTGGAGAGCTTTAAGAGACGAAGCTATGAACTTGCTCCAAAAAGAAGCAGAGTTACAAGAAATCGTTCAATTAGTTGGTCCTGACGCATTGCCTGAAAGAGAAAGAGTTATCTTAGAAATTGCAAGAATGTTAAGAGAAGACTTCTTACAACAAGATGCTTTCAACGAAATTGACAGCTACTGTTCACCTATGAAACAGTATACAATGTTAAAAGTTATTATGACATACTACAACAAAGCTCTTGACGCAGTTGCAAAAGGTGCAAACCCAGCAGAAATCTCAAAAGTTACTGTTAAAGCAGATATTGCAAGAATGAAGTATGTTGAAGAACAAGAATTTTTAAACAAAAAAGCTCCAGAAATGATTTCAAAAATGGACGTTGAATTAAGCAAATTAATCTAATTAGTATTTAATAAGTAAAATTTGATTACTGTATTAATTGCATTAGATTATCAATTTAGATGGAATTGTAGATATAATGAAATATATTGAATTATTAATAATTATTAATAATTTATTGATTAAATTAATATATTGAATTAATCTATCTCCATTGTTTAATTGTTTAATTATAATATTAAGGAAAATATTAAATTAAAAATACAAAATAACAAACAAAATAACCTATTTAAATTAAGGAGGGTTATTATGGATGCAATGCAAAAAACCATAGAGTATACATCAGTTTCAAGAATTGCTGGTCCTTTAATGGTTATTGAAGGAATCGAAGGTGTTTCATACGGGGAAATCGTAGACATCACAACACCAAGCGGCGAAAAAAGAACAGGACAGGTTTTGGAAGCTAACGAAGAAGTAGCAGTTGTTCAGGTATTCGAAGGTACGACAGCTTTGAACACTAGTGAAACAAAAGTTAGATTCACAGGCGAAACAGCTAAATTAGGCGTTTCAATGGATATGTTAGGTAGAGTTTTCGATGGTGCAGGTAAACCAATCGATAAAGGTCCAGAAATTATTTCTGAAGAAAAAATCGATATTAACGGTTCACCATTAAACCCAGTATCAAGAGCTTCACCAAACGCTTTCGTTCAAACGGGTATTTCAACAATCGACGGTACTAACACATTAGTTAGAGGTCAAAAAATCCCTATCTTCTCAGGTTCAGGTTTACCTCACAACATGTTAGCTGCTCAGATTGCAAGACAAGCTAAAGTAAGAGGAGAAGGAGAACAGTTCGCGGTTGTATTCGCAGCAATGGGTATCACAAGTGAAGAATCAAACTACTTCATCGAAGAGTTTAGAAAAACAGGAGCTTTGGAAAAAGCAGTTGTTTTCATCAACTTAGCTGACGACCCAGCTATTGAAAGAATCATTACACCAAGAATTGCTTTAACAACAGCTGAATACTTAGCTTACGAAAAAGGAATGCACGTTTTAGTTATTTTAACAGACTTAACAAACTATTGTGAAGCTTTAAGAGAAATTGCAGCAGCAAGAAACGAGGTTCCAGGTAGAAGAGGTTACCCAGGTTACATGTACACCGACTTAGCTTCTTTATACGAAAGAGCTGGTAGAGTTAAAGGTAAACAAGGAACAGTTACCCAGATACCTATTTTAACAATGCCTCACGATGATATTACTCACCCAATTCCTGACTTAACCGGTTACATTACCGAAGGTCAGATTGTATTGTCAAGAGAATTGAACAGAAAAGGTGTTTACCCACCAGTAGACGTTTTACCTTCATTATCCAGATTAATGGGTAACGGTATCGGCGAAGGAAAAACAAGAGACGACCACTCAAAAGTTATTAACCAGGCTTACGCTGCTTACGCAGAAGGTAGAGGTTTAAGAGACTTAGTCGCTGTTGTAGGGGAAGAAGCACTTACAGACAGAGACAGAGCTTACTTAAAATTCGCTCAAGCTTTCGAAGACAGAATTGTAACACAAGGAGTCGACGAAGACAGAAACATCGAGGAAACACTCGACTATGTATGGGATATCTTAGCTATCTTACCTATGGAAGAGCTTAAGAGAATCTCTGAAGACTTAATCGAAAAATACCACCCAAATTTCAGAAAATAATTAATTAATGAATAAATTGATTAACCACTAATTAATAATTAATAATTAATAATTAATAATTAATCACTAATAAGTGTGTTAATTCAATTATCTCATCATTAATTTAATTATTACAAATTTTTATCGGGGGATAATATGGCACAAGTTAACCCTACAAGGATGGAATTATTAAAATTGAAAACAAAAATCAAATTAGCCGAAAAAGGGCACAAACTCTTGAAACAAAAAAGAGACGCTCTTATGATGGAATTTTTTGATATTTTGAATCAAGCTTCTGGAATAAGGGAAAAGGTAAACGATGCACTTGCTAAAGCTTACAAAGACTTAATAATGGCTCAAGCTGTTATGGGTACTTTGTCAGTTAAAGAGGCTTCATTTGCTGCTAAAAACGATAACATCGAACTTGACGTAGATATGAGAAACGTTATGGGTATTTCAGTACCTGCTTTCGAAATAAACAACGTTAAAAGAGATATATCAACAAGAGGGTACAGCCCTTACAGTACATCAGCAAAATTAGATGAAGCAGCAGGTAACTTCGAAGAAGCTCTTCAACTTATTGCAGAACTTGCAGAAATTGAGACATCCATCAAGATGTTAGCTCAAGAAATTATTACAACAAAGAGAAGAGTTAACGCTCTTGAATACGTTGTAATTCCAAGAATGGATGAAACCAAAAAGTACATTTCAATGAGATTAGATGAAATGGAAAGAGAAAACTTCTTCCGTTTGAAATTGATTAAAGCAAGAATTGATGCAAGAGAAGCATAATAATCTCTTCATCAATTTTTAATCTTTTAGTTAATTTCACATATTTAAAATTTCAAATAGTGATTATATATTAACTATGATAATCATAATCATATGTAAGGCATATTATCCTACCACAATATGTCATACAGAATATAAAATAATTAATTATACCTATAAGAATACCTATATTTATAAAAAAATTTTTGATATATACAACAATACATTATATTCTTTATGGGTAATGTTTAAATAAAAATTTCATATGTATCCCATTTTCCTATCGGATATGTATGTCCTACCTTTTTTTATTTAAACAATTATTCAATTTTCATATAAAATTTATTTTAATTAAATTACATTGTTCAATTGTTTTATAATAGCTATTTTATTATTTTAATATTCAATAAAGGATTTATCTCAAATTATATCAAAAACTATAAAATGTTTAACTATAATATAATTAAATGAATTAAAATAGATAATATATCACAAAATAATACTCTAGTAATTATGGATTACTAATTACGGAATTAAAATATTAATATTTTATTTATCATTTAACAAGTAAGGTGAATTATAATGTTTAGAATAATTGGTAAAATAAAGAAGATTGAAGGCGAATTGAGCGAAAAAAACATTAAAGATGCAAATTTACACTTTGAATTAATGGGGGATAAAGTTTTATTAATATCTGAAGAAGATATCGCGGTAAAAAAAGGAGATATCACTGAGATAAAAGTTGAAAAAATAGCTTTAAAACCAAAGTCTGTAGTTTTAAAATCTGCCTACAAACTTAACAAAAATGGTAGTGTGATTTCAGCAGGAGAAGAAATTCCAGTACCTTTTGAATCAGAAAGAGACATTGATAGAGTAACATTTTTAGCTACGGCAAACGGAGAAATCAAAAAAGGTGATTTACTCGGTGGTTTAGTTCTTTTAAAAGCAGAGCAAGAATAATATACGAGAAATATTGAAACAATATAAAAATAATATTTACATAACTTTTCTATTTTTTAAATTTTAAAAATAATTTTATTTTACAATTTTTACAAATTAATTCTTTTGAAAATAAATTAGTGTCAGCTCGCCCATCTTTCATCATGAAATGTTAAGTTAATCAGAAGATAAAGATTCATCATTCACTAATTAGCCAAAAGCTAAATAACCATTATTTTGAAATAAAACAATAAAATAGTTATTACATTATTTACAATAAAAAGTTTGGTGTCAGTAGGATCAAAATCATCATGAAATCAGAAGCTACTCCGTTCATCATCCACCAATACAATTAGTTATCAATTATAACTATATAAAACTTTCTAATTTAAATCTTACATCTATAAAATTTTTAATCCGTATTTTTCAATAATCCGAATTATTTAACTAACTTTATCCATTTATTTTTTATTCTTATTTTATTCTTATTTATTTCACTCAGGTTATTTATTTTTCCTATTTTTTTGAATTGCATATATTCTTTTTACGTCTTCAACAGTATTGATATCGTCAATACCTTTATCATATCTGATATTGATTACTCGTGGAAATCTCAGTGCGTAGCCAATTTCATATTTTTCAGAAGCTTGTATCTCTTCGTAAGATACTTCAAATACGATTTTAGGCTCAACAATAACTTCGCCATCCAAATCTGCCTCTTTAATTTCATTTACTTTTCTGGTAAGCTCTTCTAAGTTTTCTTCTGTTAATCCACTACCGACGTGACCGATAACATATAAGTTGCTATTTTCTAAATCTGAGGCTGCAAATGATGATAAAGATGAAGAACTTTCGCCCAACTCTCCAATCTCCTCAATTCCTCTAATTCCTCCAATTTCGTTAATTTCGTTAACTCCATTTCCTCGAACTGCAATTTCATAGGAACCATACCAGTCTTTACGCTTACCTCTTCCAAATATAGCACGGGTTACAACAACATCTAAATTATCCAAGGTCGGCTTAAATTTATACATCGTTTTTACCCTACTACCTGCAGTATACAAGGCATCTTGATTTTTAATCATAACACCCTCATGACCAATACTTAAGCACCAATCAAAGAATTTTTGAGCTTTTTTGGCATCATCTGTAACTAACTTAGTTGATAAATTTATTACATCGTCTGTTTGTGGTACAATAACTTGCCCATTTTCATCAATATCAAAATTATTTTTCTTATTTAGTATTTTTTCAAGTTTTTCACGACGAAGATGTAGTGAATCACTTATGCTCTCTCCATTCATATATATAACATCAAATAAAAATACTCTAAGTTTAATTTCTGAAGTCATCTTTTCAATATCATATTTACGTCTGAATCTTCTTAATATGTCTTGAAATGGTCGAGGTTTTCCATTTTCGTCTATTGCAACGCACTCTCCTTCAACTATAAGTTGATTACAATCAATTTTTTTAACTTCATCGACTATTTCAGGAATTGAATTTGTTATATCTTCAAGTCTTCTACTATATATCTTAACATCTTCGCCATCTTTATGAATTTGAACCCTTGCGCCGTCGTATTTAGTTTCAAACTGAGGAACTCCCATTTCTATGATTGCGTCATTTATCGAAGGCGTTAATTGTGCCAACATCGGTTTTATCGGCCTAAATAGGTTTAAGTGCAATTCTTTGTCTTTTTTAAAATTTTCATAGTAATTTCCATCGTATGAAAGTAATCTCTCCCCTATTTTTCCAATATCATTTGTTACAGCATACGTTTTCTCTAAATCTGGTTTTGGTATTTCAAAGTATATTGAAAAAGCACTAAGTATCGTTGATATATTCATCCCTATTCTCATATCCTCCAAAATAAGTCTAGCAAGATATCGTGTTTCGAGAGCATTTGCAGATATCAAAAGATTAGAAATTGTTCTTATTTTCTTTTTTTGAGAGCTAGCCCCTTCAATTGCCGATAACTTTTTAAGGGAGTTATATACTTCCTCAACGGTTAATTTGGTTTGGAAAAGTGTAACTTGCTTTATTTCCGATTTCAAAAGTTCAACAGAATGTCCCAAATCCCCCGTTTCTTTGATTTTAGCGTACATATCTTTTTCGGAGATTCCAACAGATTTAAAAGCTTCAACCAATAAATTATAGCCTATTCCTAATTCTTTATTTTCATATTCTGCGAAAACCCTACCAATTGATAACTTACATAATATGGCAAGTATTTCAGCAGAATTACTCGGACTATTGGAAAGTCGTGATTTTTCTTTCTCCTCATCGAGTTTTTTAATTAATTCAACAAAATAGTCTGTCTTTTCCAATCTTTTGGTAGTTTTCTCTATTTTTTCTATAATTTCGCAATAATCTTTGTATAACAATTTATCACCAAAATAATTAAAATAATTAAAATAATTAAAATAATTAAAATAAAAATGAAAGATAAAAGATATATATTGACATAGTTGATATAATCAATAATCTTATACTAAAATAGTATGTATACTTTGAAATTTAAACGTATGCTTTGTAAAATAAAAAATATAATAAAAAATATAATAAAAAATAAATTAAAAAAATATAATAAAAAAATAAAAATAGATTATTTAATAACATTATCTATTTAATTATATTCTTCATTTGAACTATTATTTAGTAAAAATCCTAGGTCACTAATGTTATGACCGCCATAAGAGAATTTTTCCTCAATTTTTTGAAGTTTTTGAAGTTTTAAATAGTCAATGTTGTCTGAAATACTTGATTTATTGAATACAGACGTTTCTACTACATAATCACCATTATATTGTAACGTAGAATTTAATTTTACGCCTAAACCCACTGTAGTCCAATCAATAGCGAATAAATCTTCATCCTGTGCTTTAGTTTCGTTTAAATATTTTGCATAATCGTTGGTATTTTTAAATACCATCTGCATGTAGTTATATTTTTCGTCACTATTAAGGATTATTAGCGTTTCTTCTGAATAAACTACGATATTTCCTTCCATTAAGCCGTTATATTCTTCATATGAATAATTAAAGTCTGGTTTTCCAAAATGTTTCGAATTAATGAATATATATCCATTTTCAATAGAAATATCGTCACCTGCGAATAAGTAACCTACAAACCACAATGGTGTTTTAATGGCTATTTCGGTTTTATTTTCGCTATTGGTGTTATTATTACTATCATTGATGTTATTACTATCATTATTCTCCATCATGCTTGAATCTTCAATCGTAGAGTTATCTAAGTTTATGTACACAGAATCTACGAAGAATAACATACTTGGCGATATTGATATGTTCATACTATCGTTTATAAAGTCTGTAGCTACTTCTTTATCTACGTATAAAAATTCTGGATAAGGGCTATTATCTACGATGCTTTTAGTGGATTTTTCGGGTCCAAAAAATGCGCCCGATAAATATCCTATAGTGGCTATACCTAAAATCAAAATAATGAGTACAATGCCTAATTTTATCAATAGTTTTGATGCAAATTTCAAAATTCCACCTATTTTTTGATAAATATATCGAATAAATAAGTATATTCAAATAATAAAATAATAGAATTTATTATTGAAATACGATTATCTAATTATAATGAATAGATATTATATATTATTTTCTTTAAATCTACTAATCTAATAAATCAAAAATAAAATCAAATGATAATCATTATATAACAAATTTTTATATTCTTATTACATGAATTACAAATTACAGTTATAGGTTACATACAATTTATAAATCATATTACAGATATTAAGAGTATTCAAAATATTAAAAAAATTTAAAAGTATATTATAATTATGTTTAATTTAGGATTTGGTGATAATATGGAATTTAACGCGGAAGAAATGGTATTAAGTGCTTTAGAAAGCCATATTATGAGTTATTTGCAAGAAAACAATGAATTAATCAATAATATAATTGAAAAACAAATGAACGATTATATACGGTCATATATTTTAGAAAACACCGAAAAGATAGACGAATTAATCAAAAAATCCTTAAATAGTAATTTAGAAAACTATCTGAATCATTATATTTCTAAAACGGATAACCCCCAAGATTTAATCGTAAATTCTTTTAAAGATGGTATAAATACACATTTTAAGGACAATTGTATAGAAATAAGTTCGTGTTATCATGATGCAATATATAGCTATTTTGCAGATAATAATAATTTATTGATGAATACAATCCAAAAATCTATTAAAGATTCATTTAATGAATATTTGATAAGCCATGAAAAAGAAATTGGAAATATTGATATGGATATCAAGATAAATGAGAATAGAAATATCAATAAAACCTTAAAAGTAGATTCAAAACCTGAAGCTTTTAAAACTAACAATACAGTTAAAAATACAAAATCAGTTAATAACGACGTCGGTAAAAATATTGACTCTATTAAAGCACCCGAAAGTCATGAATTAAAAGAATATGGCGAGGAATATCAAGATAAATATCTCAAAGACATTCGAAATATTGAAAATATTGAAAATATTCAAAAAGCCCAAGAGATTCCGAAATCAACAGAATTGAAAACTGATTTAAAGTATGTTGTAAAACCCGAACTTAAATTAGAAAATTTAAAAGGGATGAAATCTAATTCTAAGAATTATATACGGGTTGAAGATATACCTAAAAATGGGGATTTTAGAAGCATTTTATCTGAGGAACATTTAAAAAAACCGGAATTAAAAGAAATTGACAAGGAAAAAATTAATAATGTGGATGACGAAGAATCTGAAAAGATAAAACGAATTGATGAAAAATTAGCAAAATTAAGATTAAATAGGCAAGAAAAACAACAAAATTCCAATAAAAACGATAAAAATAACAGTAACAATGAAAATATTGAAAATATTGAAAATAATGTTTTAAACAATTCTTCAAATCTCAAAATTAAAGGTTTAGATAAATTAAGCAAAATAGATGAAAATTTAGATAAATTTAGTCAAGATATTCATAAAATAAACGAATTATATCAAAAAGATGGTTTAAGTTCAAAAAATTCAAATTTAAAATTAGAAACTGAAACTAGTAAGGACATAATTAAAAGCCATGTAGCAGAGATAAACGAGATAGAGCATTTAAATGCTCAAAATACGGGAAAAAACCAAGATGAAATATACAAAGATTTAAAATCATCCTTAAAATCTTCAATAGGTAGCAATAGCTATAAAAAATTAGATGAAAACCTAAAAGATATAAATAAAGATGAAAAATTAAAATTAAAAGTTACATCAAAGGGTCATATAAATTATAAATCACCCTGGGATTAACTAATTAACACATATTTAGTTTATACTATTTTATAATTAGTTAAACATATTAATTTTAACTAATTAAATTAATTTTAATTATTTTAACTATTTTAACTAATTCTACCGTATATTTTTAGCATGTTTAATATATTTTATTTTATAATCCTGCATTCTAACTGCCATATACGAGAATAATGCTACAACTACTAAAAATCCGTAGTTAAATCCTATTTCCGTCATTGAAAGTAAAATTGCTCCATATATGCAATATAATTTTAAATCAATGTTTTCATATATCTTTTTAGAAATTAAACCGAATAGGAATGCTAAGAAACCGCCCCCTAAAAGTCCAAAGTCCAAATGGAACGGTGCAAACATCGTGGTTGTTATATTATGATTATAACCATATATTAGTTGAGAAATTACTTGTTCTCCATTTGGTATAAACGTAGTACTTCCCATTAACATTTGAGGATAGTGTATAACTTTATCAAAAGACATTATATCGAAATATGCTCGATATGATAACATTTCTATGAAATTGAGGCTCCAATTTTGTCCAGATGTGCTTATTATAAGTTTTGACATTACTCCTAAAAATACTAGCAATACTAGTGCCCAAAACACTAATTTTGCAAAACTTATTTTCGAAGTCTTTTTTTTCCAAATTAGATACGATACCACAACCGTTAAAACGCCTGCTTTATACCCTAATCCAATATTTAAGCCCAAGGCAATTATAAATGGTAAAAATCCACTTAACGCAAAATATGACAAAGTACCATACGATAAAAGCCTTAAAGGCTCATTTGCAATTCCCATTCTTATGCTATAATCTAATATCGGGATATTTCCGTATTTTAAAACTATTATTATAAATGATAGTATACCAAATAAACCTGCATAGTATCCTATTTTATCGATATTTCTCTTATTTTTATTTTTTTCGCCTTTTTTATTATTTATGACATATTCTTTGTTACAAGCAAAACTGTATTTTTTATAGTATCCAAAGAATAGTTCTAATAAGCCAAATCCAATTATCATAAATAATATGGCGGTTTCAATACCTAAAAATGCGTAGATACCATTTCCCGCAACTATTCCGCATATTACTAGACTAAGTAATACAAGAGGTTTTTTAAAATCTTTTAAATTACTTATTGTATGGTTTTTTAATGAATTATCTTTTAAATTAGAATTATTTGCAGTTTCTGCCTCATTATCGTTATTATCGTTATTATCGTTATTATTCTTATCATTAGCATTAAAGCTAATTTTTACAAAATAAGGTATTCCAAACATTACAATGTTAAAAAACATCACAAGTACTGAGTAATAAACCGTAGGCTCAAATTTGCCATAATAAGGTAATGCTAAAATTAAGAGTGTCAAATGTCCTAATAACACTAAAGAAAGTGGATTTTCTACATTTTTTAAATTTTCGACTAGTTCATTTTTATTTAAAATTTTTATATTCATCTTATCACTTTTTAAATTAAGTCTTTTTTGACTGTCGTGTAAATTGTAATTATCCATTATTTAAAATCAAAAATCTATAATTTTCCATAACTTTTCATAATTTCTTATAATTCTAATGTATTTTGGTTTTAATTTAATTTTAAGTTTATATACAAAATAACATATTATATTTATTGTAGTGATACAATATTAAATTATGCAATTATATGCAATTATTTAATTTTAAAAATAATATTATTACTATTATTACTATTATTACTATTATTACTATTATTACTGGTGAGCATAAGATGACAAACAGGCTAAAAAAAATAGATAAAAGTTTCATTTTCGCAGATGATAAAGAAGACAGCGAATATATAATATATAAAACTAATAAAGATAATAACGATAAAAAGCAAATGGGTGTGGTATTCCCAAAAGGCTTCAAAGCAAATGGTTATAAGGAAGGAAAGTACGGTGTAACTATTGTTTACTCTGAAAATCCAAATACTGTATGTTCAGGAGTTTTTACTTCTAATAAGGTATATGCACATCCTGTAAAGTACTGTAAAGATTTATTACTAAGTAGTGATGATAAAAAGTTTAATGCAATAGTCATAAACAGTGGTAATGCAAACTGTTTTACAAAGGACGGTATGCAGGATAATAACAAAATGGTAAAGGTCACGTCAGAACTGTTAAACGTATCTGAAAATCACATCCTAAGTGCGTCTACGGGAGTAATCGGTAGAAAAATGCCAATGGACATAATAGTTGACAGAGTTGAAAAGGCATATTCTAACTTGGAAGTAGAAAGTAATAACGAAAACGCATCTAAGGCAATAATGACTACAGACGCGTTTAATAAAAGTGTTTGTATAGAAATAGCAGTAAATGATAAGGTTGTTAAAATGGGGGGCATTGCAAAAGGTGCGGGTATGATAGCACCAAACATGCAAAAGCCAAAGAATTTATTACACGCAACAATGTTGGCAGTAGTTACAACAGACCTAGAAATATCAGCTAATGATATCGAAAACTGTTTATATGACGCTACTGAAAAAAGTTTCAACAATACTGTGGTTGATGGTGATACTAGTACCAATGATAGTTTGTTTTTAATGGCAAATGGTGAAAGTGGTGTAAAATACGAAGAGTGCAAAGAACTTTTTGACAAAGCCTTATCATTAGTATGCCAAGAATTAGCAAAATTAATGGCTAGAGATGGAGAAGGTGCTGGAAAATTGGTTGAAGTACTTGTAAAAGGTGCAAATACCCAAGAAGATGCCAAAAAGGCATCTATGGCAGTTGTAAGGTCATTGTTGGTAAAAACAGCAGTATTTGGTAATGACCCTAATTGGGGTAGGATAGTAGCAGCTATCGGCTACAGTGGTGCAGATATGGATATGAACATTTTTGACTTATCAATAGGTGATTTTAATGAATCTACCTATTTGGTAAAGGATGGTGTACAAATAGCTGATGATGGAACGCCAGAATTGAAAAAAGCGGAACAATTAATGCAAAAAGAAAAAATAAAATTCGTAATAGATTTAAAAAGAGGTAATTTTGAAAATACTTCATTTGGTTGTGATTTAGGTCACGAATACGTAAGAATTAATGCAGAATATACAACTTAATTATTATTTTTATATTTTATATTTTATATTTTATATTTTATCATTTTTTCTTTATTTTTTATAATTTATTTTTTAGTTATTTTCACATTTTAACACTTTTATTGTGTAATACGTCATAATATTTAAATTATGAAAAATAAAAATTATATTGTATACGAGGATGAGGGGGTCGTATGAAAAAAGTTTCAGAACATGATTCAATAAATGAAATGTACCAAAAATTAATAGAAGACAACATGTCTAACATTTTTGACCGAGAAGACCAGCAAGAAACCGTTAGATGTGGTTTTTGTAGTCAAGGGATGAGTTGCCAACTCTGTAGCAATGGACCATGCCGTATTACACCAATTGTCGAGGGGAAACGGAAAATAGACTCGGGGGCATGTGGAATTGGTCCTGACGCAATGGCAATGAGATACATGTTACTTAGAAATGTTATGGGGACTAGTACATACACATATCACGCAAAGGAAGCATTCAGAACCTTAAAATCAACTGCAGAGGGTAGAACCCCATTTGAAATTCAAGATATAAATAAATTAAAAACTTTTGCAAACGCATGTGGTTTAAAAGTCACTTCAGTAAATGAAACCGCAGTTAATTTGGCAAAATTCCTTTATGAACAAACCTATACTAGTAGACCATCCATAATGGTGGAACGTTTTGCACCAAAGCCACGTCAAGACCTTTGGAATAAATTGGGGATATATCCCGCAGGACCTCAAGAAGAGATGCTAGTTTCTACATCAAGTTGTTTAACAAATGTGGATAGCGATTACGTTTCATTAGCTTTAAAAGCAATGCGTTTGGGGATTTCTTGCATATATGGGGCTCAAATAGGTCTGGAAATGGTGCAAGATATATTGTATGGCACACCAATGCCTCATAAAGTAGACGTTGATTTAGGAATAGTTGACCCAGAATACATAAATATCGTGGTAAACGGTCACGAGCCTTTCGTTGGTGCAGCATTAATCAACATGGCTAGAAGCTCGAAAATACAAGAACGGGCAGGAGCCGAAGGTGCAAAAGGATTAAGAATAGTAGGTTCCATTGAAACTGGTCAGGAATTAATACAGAGATTTAATGTAGACGATGTATTTGTTGGTTTAACTGGGAATTGGATTACAATTGAGCCACTTTTGGCAACAAATGCAGTAGACGTTTTCGCAATGGATATGAATTGTAGTCTTCCTAGACTGAATGAGTATTCTAAAAAGTACAATACTACACTAATTTCAGTATCAAAACTTGTTAAATTGCCTCACGTAAGTATAAATATGGATTATGAACCTCACAAAGTAGAAAAAATGGCGGAAGAAATAATAAATATAGCTTTTAAAAATTATAAAAATAGAAAATCAACAAAAAGTCACGTACCAAATAGAAAAACTGAAGCAATAGTCGGTGTATCCACAGAAGCTATATTGAACATATTAGGTGGCAGTTTAGACCCATTATTAAACGCTATTAAAGATGGAGACATTAAAGGGGTTGTAGCTTTAATAAGTTGTACATCCATACATGGAAATGGTCACGATATGAATACAGTGGCGATTGCAAAAGAATTAATCAAAAAAGACATTTTAGTGGTTAGTGCAGGGTGTGGAAACGCAGCTTTACAGGTTGCAGGCTTAACTTCACTAGATGCAATAGATATGGCAGGCTCTAAACTTGCAGGAGTTTGTAAATTGTTAAAAATACCTCCAGTACTTAGCTTTGGAACTTGTACTGATACAGGTAGGATATCTATGCTTGTAACAGAATTAACCAAAGCTTTAAACGTAGATACAAAAGATTTACCAATTGCAGTAACTGCACCGGAATATATGGAGCAAAAAGCAACCATTGACGCTTTGTTTGCACTAGGATTTGGGTTATACACCCACGTTTCACCATTACCTCCAGTTACTGGCGGAGAAAGTTTGGTAAAATTACTTACAAACGATTTAGAGAACCTAACTGGTGCTAAATTAGATGTAGAAACAGATATGGTGAAAGCAGCATCAAATATTGAATCTCACATTAATAAAAAGAGAAGTAGATTAGGAATTTAAGATAAATTAAATTATATTAAATTATATTAATTTTTTAAAATAAAAAGTGAGCATCAGGTTTTCATGAAAAATATCTCATCGCTTGAAAAATCATCAGCTGGGGATAACGTCATCATCTGCTCGATTAGTATAATCTATTCTTATGCTTTATATACCTATTGTTCCAATTTAGGTAATTTAGAAATAAATTTATTCAATAAATTAGATAATTCACCTATTTCAAAGCCAGGTAATTTAAAAACTCTTTCTTTAAAGTCAAACTCTTCAGAATACGCTTCTATAAATTCTTTAACATGTTCACGAGTAAGATTAAGCTCGTGTGCAGAATTAACAAGAGCCTTACCAACTGTTTTATTTCTATGTTGGAATAATGCTTTAAGTAAATTTTTAAATGTTTTTTCATCTAATACCTGATAATCAGGATTTTTTTTAATTAATTTAACAATTGCCGAATCTACTTTGGGTTTAGGCGAAAATGCAGTAGGTGGAACTTTACAAACCATCTTTACGTCGGCATGATATTGAACCGCTACGCTAAGTCTACTATATTCTTTTGTATCTTCTTTTCCCACCATTCTTTTGGCAAATTCGTATTGATACATTAGTACAGCTAAATCAAAACCTTTTTTACGCTCTAAAAATTTAAAAGTAATCGGTGAAGATATTTGATAAGGTAAGTTAGCAACTATCTTATTGAAGTCCAATGAATCCAAATCCACTTTTAAAGCGTCTTCCCATATAATGGTCACATTAGGGTACTCTTTAACTACTTCTTTGGCAAATACTTCTAATCTCTTATCAAGCTCTATTACGTAGACTTTTTTAGCTACTTTTGCAAGTTCTTTGGTAAGTACACCTTCACCAAGACCTATTTCAAGTACTATATCCTCATCATTTAAATTTGCACTGCTTATTGCTTTTTTTACAAAATTTTTATCCTTTAAAAAGCACTGACCTAATTTTTTAGAATTTTTATGAGAATTTGAATTCATACAACCACACATTATTTATTTTTTCAATCTTATCTTATTATCTTATTATCTTATACTATTATCTTATTTTTAATTTAATTTAATTTAATTTATTTTTTATATTATCTTTATTTTATCTTTTTTTCACTTTATATGCTTCGTATAATCCATAAACCAAAGAAAAAGCACCTAATCCAAAGAAAAATACTACATCTAAATCCAATATACCAGTTTCAATCCCTGCGAGTAAATAAGCAATTAATATCGCGTATATTCCCATAAATACGCCATTAAGTTTGCTACTAATGTAATGTAATGCCCCAATGAATATACCGAGAGTTCCGAAGTAAGGTATTAATCCTAAATATCCAAAATCTGCAAAAACTGCTCCAAATATCGTAGGTGTAATTGTAACACCTTCTATTCCAAGACTATTTGCAACTATAGTTCTAGGGCCCGAAGAAACGCCAGGAATAAGTTTATATGATGAAAAAATTGCAGTATGTAACACACCTTGAAGGCTACCTTCAAAATTTTGAACTATCATATCTAAGATATTCATAGTCAACTGTACACGCGATACAATCGGATTTCCGCCAATATTTAGCGAATAAAATCTTAGTACTGACATTACAATTACGATTAAAGCAAGTCCAACAACTGGGTAAACAACCTGTTTATTCGATAACTTGTTGTTATAGTACATAACGAATATTGTAGATAGCAATAGGATAATAACCTGAGTCCTATAGCCTAGTAAAGCAACCAATGCCGCGAAAACCAAAGAATAGCCAAATACCTTTTTTTTGCTCATTTCAGTGCATGAAACAACTATCGCCCAACCTAGTGGTAAAAGATGCGCTAATCCCGTAAATCCAACATTTAAAAACTTTCTTGAGGCAGGGTCAAATAAAGGAACTCCGCTAACCCAGATTAAGTCTGCTACGGTAAATAAAGCCCCTACAGCTATTAAAAGTAACCCAATTTTCCTATGTTTTTCATAATTAATATTTTCTCTTATTAAATTAATTAATTCACCATCTTTATTATCATCAAATTCAGGATTTAAATATTTTTTAATAATATTTTTTCCAACATTGAAGGATAAATAAAAGAAACTCGCACAAAATAGGACTATAGCGCCGGTTGTGACTGAAATATTGCATGCAAGTATCACAAACATACAACTTATAATAACAAAAATATCATTTGGATTAACTTTTTCTTTTAAATTTAGATTTAAATTCATTTTATCACTAATCCTTATCAAACATCGTTTTAATTACATCTAAACATCTGTCGTAAATATTTTAAATATTGTAAATTTTAATAAATTTTAATAAACTTTATTCTAAATACATTAATAAATTATTTTAATATGCGTATAATCAATATTAAAAAATTAAGAAATATAATTGAAATATCTAGAAATATCTAGAACTATCTCTTATCTATTTTTATATTTATTTCCATGAACTAACCTTTAATTTGGAATTTTCACCAATTTTTTCAGCTAATTCGCTGTTGGTTTCTTCATAGACTACAGAAACTTTTAAGTCGGATGTTAAAACATTGTTTGGTTTCAAAATCTCGTCAAGTGATTCAAAATGACTAATTTCGAAGTCTCCAATCATTGTAGTACCATTTAATAATATATTGAATACTGGCATTAATTCATCGTATTTAAACACGTTTCTAATCTGTTGTTGTGTCGTAGGCAACAATGTATTACCGTCTGAAGCAATTGAGCCTTTAACAATAATATATTTTGGATTTAAGCCTTCAATCGAGGTTTCTTGCTCAATTTTTGATTTTAAATCAGCAAAAGACTCCGCTTGTAACTCATCTAATCTGTAGGTAATCATTGAATTACCGGAAGGTACTAATTTTATGTATTTAATCGCGATATCTTCCTTAGAAGCTAATCTACCGCCTAATTCATATTCTTTGTTATTGTATGCAACTTTAAGAGTTCCCCCTTTTGCACCAATTACCCTTATGGTATCTTTAAATGGACTTTTATCAGCTGTCCATTCACCTTCTACTTCTGCATTTAAAATAAAACCTTTCTTTATAATGTTGTCAGATACCCATGCACATTTGTACATTTCTTCCCCGCTAAAATCGTATTTTGCCGTATTAGAACCTAAAAAATTGTATCCCAACACACCTGCGGTAACAACTATTGAAAGAATAACTAGTATTTCTAAAATACCGATTTTTAATTTCATAGTATCACAATTGTAAATTAATTTTTTTATAAATTTAAATTGATATCAAACTAAAATATCTATCAATTTTATACTATAAAAATATGTAATAAAAAATAAAAAAAAGGAAAATATAAACAAAGAAAAATAAAAAAATTAATATTTAAATAATATTTAATAGATGATAGAATAGCGTAAGTGTACCTATAGATATCACAGTGGTTATAAAACAACCTGAAGCTATCATTTTAATGTCTAATTTATATTGTATCGCAAATACTAAGCTCATCATAGCTGAAGAAGTCCCAGACTGTAAGACTGCGACATTTCTATCCAATGTATTATCTAATACAAATTCCGAAGCCCCAAAGGTGAATCCAGGGGCAAGTAATAAACGTATAACCGAAGCAACCAAGCCGTAAAACATACCAAATTTAAGAGCTGAAGGTGATAGGGATAAACCCAGGGATATCATAATCAAAGCAATCGTAGCCTGTGAAAGATACGTAAGTGTTTCAATAACGATTGGAGGCATATATGATAAATTAAACCCTAATATAACTAGCAAAGTACTGAAAACCCCTGCTACAATCGGCGGGAATTTCATAATCTCTAAAGCAACGTTTTTCTTAGCTCCTGACATTTTAAGACCGATATATGTACCAAGTCCCATAATAACTATTACGCTACCCATATCCCAAAAGATAGCTCTTGTAAGTCCTTCTGCACCATAAAATCCATTTATAACGGGGTATCCCATAAAGCTAGTATTTCCAAGGGTACATAATAATATAAATGCACCAAGTGATTTATTGTCCATTTTTAAAGCTTTTCCAACGTAATAAGACGTTATTATACAAAATGCAGACATTAAAAATACCAAAATCGGTAATTTTAAAAATTCTGAAAGTTGGTCAACTCTTACATTTTCAAGAATATTTAAAAATATTGTGGAGGGTATACCCATGTAAATAACTATGTTATTAAGCGCTAAAATATGGTCTTCGTTTAATATCTTGCCTACTTTTGCAAGATATCCTACCAAAATTAAAGCCACTATTATTATCATTATATCCATAATTTCGCCTTATATTTATTCACAAATAATTCAATTATTTATAATTTAACTATATTCGTAAATTAGTAAATTATTAAATTAGTAAATTAGGTAATTATTCTAGTTATTATTTAATATTTCAATACGTTTCCACACTTGTCCAATTCATTACATCTAATTCGAGTGGTTGATATTGGTTTATTATCTTCTGCCATCTCAAATTCACATAATTCTATATTTATAGGTTTTTTTCCTTTTTCAATACGTATTTTGTTTATTTTTTCCGCATTGCAAAGTGTTTCAGGACTAACAATTATATAATCGTAGTCATTTTCTAAAGTATCCCCGTATGGGTCGTTAATGATTTGTATTTCAAATTCTAAGTTATTATCCGTAAGGAAGGTTTCTAACTTTTTAATTCTAATAACCAAGGGGTTAATATCGTGTTTCTTGTATTTTTCGTATTTTTTAAGGTACTCGTCACTAGTAATTCCTATATAAAGTTTACCAAATTTCGAACCGTGTTTAAGTAGTTTTTCATGCCCCTTATGAATTATATCAAAAGTACCGCCAATTACAACCCTAGTACAAAGCTCTGATTCGTTATTACATATTATTTTATTCTTTATTTCAGATAGTTTCATTTTTGTACCTTTTATTTTTTTATATTTATTTATTAATATTCATTTATATCCATTTATTTTTATTCATTATTTAATTTGTAATATATATAGTTTGACATAATTATATCTTCTATAGTAATTATAAAGCCATATGTCCAATAAAAATTTAAAAAAATTTAAAAATAGCTGTTATATGCCTGAATATTAATAATTATTAAATATAAATACGTATTAATTGATAATAATGTAATTAAAAGTAATTAAAAAAGAAAAAGAAAAAGAAAATGTAGATTTTAGATTAAATAATATTATATGGTATTAAATATTATTTTTTTGAATTTCTTATTGAATCTAAAATTATTTTTTGCTCTGTTCTTGCTACTACGCTTCTAATAGTTTTTACAGCGTCTATGTTTGATGAAATACTTGTGATACCCCATTCAACTAATTTTTCAACGATTGCAGGTCTACTTCCAGCTTGTCCACAAACTGATGTTTTAACATCATTTTCTCTACAAACTTTTATAACTTGCTCGATTAGTTTTAAAACTGCAGGGTGGTTTTCCATGTAGTATTTAGCCACAAACTCGTTGTTTCTATCAATTGCAATAACGTATTGTGTTAAGTCATTGGTACCGAAACTAATGAAATCTACACCTTCTTTTACAATATCTTCAATGATTAAAGCAGCTGCAGGTGTTTCAACCATGATACCAAACTCGATGTCTGTTCTCATGTTTAAACCTACTTCTTTACCTATTTCTTTAACTTTTCTAATTTCGTCAACATTTGTAACGAGTGGTATCATAATGTTTAAGTTTCTGTAGCCATCCTCTCTAAGTCTTTTAATCGCTTTTAATTCGCAACTTAAGATTTCTGGTTGGTCTAATCCTCTTCTGATACCTCTCCATCCCATCATTGGGTTTTGTTCGTGTGGTTCGTCTTGTCCACCTTCTAAACCCATGAATTCATCGGTTGGAGCGTCTAAAGTTCTGTATGTAACAGGTCTTGGGTAAAATGCGTCTGCTACTTTCTTAATTCCCTCCATAAATACTTCAACAAGTGCTTCTGAACCTTGTTCGTTCAATATTTTACTTGGGTGAACACCAGTTCCTAAAATCATGTGTTCAGCTCTTAATAAACCAACACCATCAGCACCGGTTGCAGCAGCTCTTTCAGCTACTTCAGGCATACTTACATTTACTTTGATGTCTGTAGCTGTGATTACTGGAGCTCCTTCGTAGACAACTTGTTGTTGAGCTTGTTCCACACCATTTTGTTTTTTAGCAATTGCACCTGCATATACAATACCTTTTTCACCGTCAACAGTTACAGTTTCACCGTTTTTCAAAAGTTGGGTTGCCTTTTTAGTTCCTACTACACAAGGTGTACCTAATTCTCTTGAAATAATTGCAGCGTGACAGGTTAATCCCCCATCGTCAGTAACAATTGCTGCAGCTTTTTTCATTCCTGGAACCATATCTGGCGTGGTCATTTTTGTTACTAAGATGTCCCCTTCTACAACATCTCCGATTTGGTCAAGGTCTAAGATTAATTTAACGTTTCCTGACATTGTACCTGGTGAAGCACCAATACCTTTCATTAATATTTCAGCATCGTATTGCCCTTCTGACGCTGTTTTTCCATTTTTTCCGCCTTTGTCTAATGTTGTAATAGGTCTAGCTTGAACCATGTATAATTCATCGCCTTCGTAAACCCATTCAATATCCATAGGTTGAGCATAGTGTTTCTCAATTAATTTACCAACTTGTGCAAGTTTTAATATTTTAACTTCGTCTAAAACTTGAGCGTCTACTTTTTCAGCAGGGGTTTTTATTTCTTCGGTTTTACCTTCTGCATTTTTAATAAACATAGTGTCTTTACTTGCAACATTTATGTCAGTTACTTTTTCAGCTTCTTTTGCTATTAAGTAAGTGTCTGGGCTAACTGTACCGCTAACAACACCTTCACCGTATCCCCAAGCTGCTTCAATAACCATTTGGTCGTGATTTTGATTAATTGGGTTAACTGTGAACATAACACCTGCTTCATCTGCATCAGCCATTTTTTGAACTACAGCACATAAAGCTACTTCAAAGTGGTCAAATCCTTTTTGCTCCCTGTAAAAAATAGCTCTAGGTGTGAATAATGATGAGTAGCATTTTCTAACTGCTTCGAAAACTTCTTCATTACCCTTCATGTTTAAAAATGTTTCTTGCTGTCCTGCAAAACTTGCATCTGGCAAATCTTCCGCAGTAGCTGAACTTCTAACTGCTACAAAGATATCTTCGCCATCACTTAATTTGTTGTATGATTCGATAACACTTAATTTTAAGTCTTCAGGCATTTCCACTGTTTCAATAGCCTTTCTAACATCTTCGGAAGCTTTTATTAATTTTTTTGAATCGTTTACATCTAAACCTTCGAGAATGTGTTTAATAGTGTTTTTTAAGTTAGTTTCTTCAATGAAATATCTGTATGCGTCTGCCGTAGTAACAAATGCAGGAGGTACTGGTAATTTTGCGTTCCACATCTCACCTAATGAGGCACCCTTCCCACCTGCTATATCTACATCTTCATTTGTTAGTTCATCTAACCAAGCTATTAATTTCATTCTTTCACCGTAGTATAAATATATGATAATTTTTTAATATTACTTTCTTTTTAATTTATTTTAATAATTTATACGTTTTATATAATTTATATCATTTATATAATTTATAATTCAATAATACAATGTGTTACAAATTATTTATATGATTCTGTAGAGTTTAATACTTCATTCTTGTATAAATCACATTTGCAAAATATATGCTTATATCTATACAACTACCTATACAAATTTGTATCAACATCTACATATGTATCTATAGTTTCGATTGTATTTATAATTACATAATGATACGGGTAATAAAATTAAAATCTGTATTTTTAATTAATTTGTATTGTTAATTTGTATTTTTTTATGTATTCGTTAACATCAAATATCCTAATTAAGTATTTAAATATAATCCTTAATTGAAATATAATATAATAAATTGTTAAATATTTTATTAATATTATATTCAATTGTATAGTATAAATTATAGGATTGTAATAATATAATATGAATATAAAATTAAAATCAAAATTCTATTTAGTAAGTCTAGCCATATGCTAAATATATAAATAAGTAGTGAATTAAATGAATTATAAAATATTATTTAATGTTAAATATTATGTAATCAGACATTATGTAATCAGCATATATATTTCATAAGTAAATTAATGTAAATTATGTAAAATGGTGTAATTATGAGTACAAACGATAAAAACGATAAAACCATGGAACAAAAAATCCAAGAGTTAACCCAAATAACAAAAAAATTAAGATACAATATTGTAAAAATGATAGCAAAAGCTAATTCAGGACACCCTGGTGGCTCATTATCTGCTATTGACATAGTAGCTACACTTTACTACGAAATTATGAATCAGGATGCAACAAATCCAAAAATGCTAAATAGAGACAGATTTATTTTAAGTAAAGGTCACGCATGCCCTGCAGTATATGCAACATTAGCAAGTTTAAACTATTTTTCAGAGAATGAGTTATGGAATCTTAGGCAAGTTGGAGCTCTTTTGCAAGGTCACCCTACAATTGATATACCAGGAATTGAAGCAAACACCGGTTCATTAGGTCAGGGATTTTCAGCATCAGTGGGTATTGCACTCGGTTGTAGATTAGATAAGTATGATAACAACGTTTTCACACTTTTAGGCGACGGAGAATGCCAAGAAGGTCAGGTATGGGAAGCTGCAATGGCTGCACACCACTATAAATTAGATAATTTAATCGCAATCGTTGATAGAAACAAGTTACAAATCGATGGTTGTACTGAAGATGTAATGTGTTTAGGCGACGTTAAAGCTAAATTCGACGCTTTCGGTTGGAACACATTTGAAATTGATGGGCATGATTACAAAGCAATCATTGAAACCGTAGAAACCGCAAAAGCACTTAAAAATGGAAAACCTACTGCAATAGTTGCAAACACAATTAAAGGAAAAGGCGTTTCATTCATGGAAAATAACGTAGGATTCCACGGAAAAGCACCAAATACGGAAGAATTAGAGCAAGCTTTAAATGAATTAAGCA